>NZ_JAHWLU010000061.1:0-28540 GCF_022134725.1 Buttiauxella sp. S19-1 | reverse complement strand
ATTTATTGGGATAACAAAAATGTTCACCGATACCATTAACAAATGTGCGGCGAATGCCGCGCGCATTGCCCGATTGTCGCAAAACAATCCACTCGGATTCTGGATAAGCTCTGCCATGGCAGGCGCTTATGTCGGCCTCGGCATCATCCTGATCTTCACCCTCGGTAATCTGGTTGATCCCGCGCTGCGTCCACTGGTAATGGGTGCCACCTTCGGGATCGCCCTGACGCTGGTTATCATCGCAGGCTCTGAACTATTCACCGGACACACCATGTTCCTGACGTTCGGCGTCAAAGCAGGCACCATCACTCACGGTCAAATGTGGGGTATTTTGCCGCAAACCTGGCTGGGTAACCTGGTGGGTTCCGTGTTTGTTGCCCTGCTCTACAAATGGGGCGGCGGTAGCCTGCTGCCGTTGGACACCAGCCTGGTTCACACCGCGGCGCTGGCAAAAACCACTGCTCCGGCGATGGTACTGTTCTTCAAAGGTGCTTTGTGTAACTGGCTGGTTTGTCTGGCAATTTGGATGGCCGTGCGTACTGAAGGTGCTGCGAAGTTCATCGCTATCTGGTGGTGTCTGCTGGCGTTTATCGCTTCCGGTTACGAACACTCCATTGCCAACATGACGCTGTTTGCACTCTCCTGGTTTGGTCATCATAGCGACGCCTACACCATGGCGGGTATCGGTCACAACCTGTTGTGGGTAACGCTTGGGAATACCCTTTCCGGTGTAGTATTCATGGGTCTGGGTTATTGGTATGCTACGCCGAAAGCCGAGCGCCCACAGCCTGCGCAAGTCGCCGCGCCGGAGACTGCACGCAACTAATTTATTTGAGGATTGACCGTGGATCACCTGCCTATATTTTGTCAATTACGAGGTCGCGCCTGCCTGTTGGTCGGCGGTGGCGATGTCGCAGAACGTAAAGCACGTTTGTTGATGGAGGCAGGTGCACAGGTCACTGTGAATGCCCTGGAATTCTCCCCACAATTTCATGTGTGGGCGGAACAGGGCATGATCACCCTTGCTGAGGGTGAATTCGCCCCCGCGCTGCTTGATGTTTGCTGGCTGGCCATTGCCGCAACTGACAACGAAACAGTGAATCAACAAGTCAGCGAAGCATGCGAATCACGCCGCATTTTCTGCAACGTGGTCGATGCCCCTAAACAAGCCAGTTTCATCATGCCTTCGATTATTGACCGTTCGCCGCTGATGGTGGCTGTCTCTTCCGGTGGTACCTCTCCCGTTCTTGCCCGCCTGTTACGTGAAAAACTCGAAGCCATTCTGCCACTGCATTTGGGGAAAATTGCCTCTTATGCCGGTACGTTGCGCGGGCGAGTAAAAACAAATTTCAAGGCCATGGCAGAACGCCGTCGCTTCTGGGAAAAGTTCTTCACTAATGACCGTCTGGCGCAATATCTGGCGAACGAAGACCAGCAAGCCATCGATAAAGAAACCGAGTCTATGTTTGCTACACCGCTCGATCACCGTGGTGAGGTCGTTTTGGTGGGTGCAGGTCCAGGCGATGCCGGATTGCTGACGCTCAAAGGGTTGCAACAAATTCAACAAGCCGATGTGGTGGTTTATGACCGCCTGGTTTCTGATGACATCATGAATCTGGTGCGCCGTGATGCCGACCGCGTTTTCGTGGGTAAACGCGCGGGTTATCACTGCGTCCCGCAAGAAGAGATTAACCAAATCCTGCTGCGTGAAGCGCAAAGTGGCAAACGCGTTGTCCGTCTGAAAGGTGGCGATCCGTTTATCTTTGGTCGCGGCGGTGAAGAGCTAGAAACCTTGTGCGACGGCGGTATCCCGTTCTCCGTGGTGCCGGGCATTACTGCGGCATCCGGCTGTTCAGCTTATTCAGGCATTCCATTAACCCACCGCGATTACGCGCAAAGTGTGCGCCTGGTGACCGGCCACCTGAAAACCGGCGGTGAATTAGACTGGGAAAACCTGGCGGCAGAAAAACAGACGCTGGTCTTTTACATGGGTTTAAACCAGGCTCCTGCGATTCAGGAAAAGCTGATTGAACACGGCATGACTGCGGAGATGCCGGTCGCGCTGGTTGAAAACGGCACAGCGGTTAACCAACGTGTAGTCAGTGGCGTATTACGCGAACTCGGTGAATTATCGACACAGGTTGCAAGCCCGGCGCTGATTATTGTCGGTCGCGTGGTGGCATTGCGCGATAGGTTGAATTGGTTCTCGAACCACTAATTCTAATTTAAGATAAAAAAAAGGCTTGTCAGATTATTCCGGCAAGCCTTTTTATTTATAAGTTATTAATTATTTTGCCGATCATTATAGGCAATATTTATTTCATGTAACCATGCGTCTGGTTTCAGACTTAGTGATATAGCAAGCAGCCCCTATACTTAATTGCCTTTTTGAAGTGCCTCATTACATCCAAGTAAATGATAGGGAATATCAATGAACAAGTTCGTAAAAGCTGCATCTGCACTGGCTGTCCTGGCTCTGTTGTCTGGCTGTACTGGTCATATTGAGAACAAAGACAAATCTTGCGGTTATGATTATTTACTGCACCCAGCCATTTCTATTTCTAAAATTATTGGTGGTTGTGGCCCAGCAACTCCACAGAAATAATAATAGCCACAAATTTTTAATACGCCCTCCCAGTGAGGGCATTTTAATTTATAACCCTTCACAACTTTCTTTTAATATTCGCAATACCGTCTGCGCCCCACTACGATTAGGATTTATACGGATCATACGTTGCTCAAGCGTTGGGTCAGACTGGCGGAAAGTCCCGGACAGCCGATAAAAAAGCGGCGGGATTTCATATTTCGACTCTGCCCCCACAGGATAAGGCAACGCGCCCAGCTTCTGTGCCGCCGCCAATACTTGCTCGGCAATCGGCTGATGAAACTCCACTAACAGCACTTTGGATTGCGCATTTGCGATAAATGCATGCTTCACTTGCGGCACCGCTTCGGTATTGAGCGCTTCAACCAGTTTATCGTTTACCTGCGCCTGCACCGCGTGCATCACTGGCGCAAACACTAATCCGCGCAACGCTTCCATCGCCTGGAAACCCTGCACCTGGCTGCCACCGGAATACATACTTTTTCGCACCGCATTTACTGTCTTTTCTTCACCCACCACCACGCCAATTCCCGGTGGGCCGAAGAGTTTAAAACACGAGAATGTTGAAAGTGTGGACCCACATTCGCAACCAATCTTTTCGACTTTCATCACCGCGTAGTTGTCATCAGTCAACGACGGTAAACCATGCTGATTAAAACAACCAATCACCTCAGCCAACAGATATGAATCATCCATTTTCTGCCGGGTATGCTGAATCAACGCGGCCTGCGGGCGGTGCAATTCAATGGCTTTTTTGACTTCATCAAGTTGATTAAAATCGGCACGAATTAGCGTTAACCCCATCTGTTCAGCGATGACTGCCGTGGTGGGGTAAAGAGGGACATCGTGAACAAGCAAGCTATCCCCCGCGTTAAGAAGTGCCGCTAACCCGCTACGAATCGCCCCGGTTCCCGCACCTTGCACCAGTGCCGCAGCCGGTGCGCCAAAGAAATCCGCCAGAACTGACTCCACACGCCGCGTCATTTGTGGCTGATTCAGACCGGGGACTAAGCCGAAATCCCCGGCATTGAGGAAATCAGCGCTGGGAAAATGGCGGCAAATAATATCCACCAGTTGAAATTGCTTACTCTGCGCCTGCTCCATTGTCAGGCTCTGTAACGGCCAGGTTTTCACTTTATTCACTCCGTGAAGCCTGCCGCAGACCATTACGGCAGGCATTGAGAAGGGATCAGGCCGGAACGAACAGGCCACAGTAGTAAAGAATGTTCAGAATGATGCCGGTTATCAACACCGCGACAACCGGAGAGGCCATTTTCTGAACCGGCCGACCCAGCGATTCGTTGAGGAAGTAAATCGCCGCCGCAATAGAAAAACCGGTATAGCCCGCCATTTTGATAGCCGCAAAGATAGAGCCAACCAGCAGCGCCATTTCCATCAACATATTCATCGAGTTACGGATGTTATCCGATGCGTTACGCACCGATGGATAACGCCCGAGCCATTTGCCGATGGAACGTAGCAGCAATACTTCAACGGAAATCACCACCGCACCCACCGCAAACGCTAACAGCGGGTTAGAAATCAAGTATCCGGCTGCGTAAACAAAGGTGAAACCAGCAACGGCGTACACACCCGTCGCCAGCGCCGTGGTGGCAATCAGTGGAACAAATCCCAGCCCACGCATAAACTCCGCAAGTGCGGCCTGATGCACCAGGGTTTGTGACTGCTCAGGCGTGATGCCTGCGGAATAAGCCTTCTCCAGCGTAAAAATCGACACTTCAGAACCGGCAAAAATCTTCATGCTGGCGACGACCGCAATCAACCCACCAACAACCGCGATATACGGTAGGTGCTTGATAATGCGCGATGTTCGCTCCTCAAAGACCGATACCCCCTCGGTATCATGTTCTCGCTCATCACGGGTACGGTGATCCTGAGTAATCGCAATCCCCAGCAGCATCACCATGCCGACGAAGATTTCGATAGATTCGGGATTGAGGTGTGGGAAGAAACGCACGATCAAAACGCGCGTCATTAACACCACAAAGGCTGCGAGCAGACTGCTCTTCCAGCCAAATTGATAGAAAATTGCCACCAGTGGGAACAGCGCAAATGCAGAAACCACTGGCGAGCTCAACTCACCCAACGAACCCAACACATCCACTGGCAGTGCCGTCAGCAAATGGTTTACCGGGATCAAGCAAGTCAGGATCAAAATTCCCCAGACTGCGCCCAACCCAAACGCCAACAAACTATTTGCCGCTAAGACTCCGAGGATATCTGTCGGCAGGAATAACAACCATGCATTAAGCAACCCAGTTTTCAGCGTAAACGAAATACCCACCGACGCCACGAAACCAATGCTCAGACCGAAAGCGATACTGCCCGCCTCGCGGCGATTCATATTACCTTCGATAAGCTGCGGCAAAATGGGGCGAATGCCGTCATGGAACACGGCTGCTGACTTATGCGCCAGCAAGGCCGTCATCCCAGTCAGGCAGGCCACCACGATTATTTGAATGTAGAAATCCATAGCGCGGCCTTTATTTTAAATGGGCGATAAGCATCGGAATGGCATGCTCGATATGCTCAACCGAGAGACCAAAAGCAACTTTCCCATCCGCCACCATTTTGGCCACCTGCTCTTCTTTTGCCTTAATGCCAGGCTTGGCGATGGTGCAGCTTTTGTTGTAACCAATCACCGCGATGGCAATGGAAAGTGCTGCCCCAGCGCCGGTATTACAGGCACCAATGTAGTAATCAAGCTGCCCGGATTTCACTTTCATGGCAGCTTCCATATCGTTGTAAATAAACACTTCAAAGCAGTCAGGTGCAGACGTTTCGATGGTTTTTTTAATAAGTTCACGCTGTAAGCCAGCAACACCGATCTTTTTCATGGGAAATCCTTATTTAAAGAAGACAGAGGGGTTGTCACGTAACATCAAATCAACGTCGGCCTGAGAGAAGCCTGCCTCGAGCAAAAGAGGCACGAACGTTGTCAGCAAATAATCAAAACCAAGCCCACCGTTCGCCTTCAGATGTGAACGACGGGTAATATCCATGGAAAGCATGACGTGGTCGAGCAGCCCGCGGCTGGCAATTTCTTGCAGCATCGCCACGCGTTTCTCATCCGGGTAATAGTTGTTTTTCCCGATGGTATCGAACTGCACATACGCGCCCTGCTCAATCATGCGCAGAATGTTGTCGAGGTTATCTTTCAGGTCGCAGTGGCCCACAACAACGCGAGATAAATCCACACCGTGGCTTTTCAGCAGCGTCAGTTGTTCCAGCCCCATAGTGCTAAAAGAGGTGTGAGTTGAAATCGCACACCCAGTTTCACGGTGCGCTAAAGCCGCAGCAGCAAAAACTTTGGCTTCATCAGGGGTTATCACATCCACGCTCGAACCAATTTCAGCAATGATCCCGGCCTTTAATTCGGTGCCATCAATACCTTGTTCAATTTCGTCGATCATCTCCTGCGCCAGTTTTTCAACGGGAGTTGTGGCGACGTGAGCCGGGAAAAAGTCATGCTGGTAATAACCGGTACACGCGACGACGTTCATTCCGCTATCACGCATGATATCCAACATAAACTGAGGGTTACGCCCCATGTAGCGGTTGGTCATTTCGATGATGTTGCGCACGCCCAGCGCGTACAGCGTTTTCATTTCCGCACAAATCAGGTCGTATTGATCCAGGCGGCAATCGATGTTGTTTTTGAATGACGACAAGTCGATATGCAGATGTTCATGCGCGTAGGTGTAGCCCGACGCATCAATTCGTTGCTGTTCAGCCATGGTTGCCTCCGGTGTTCGTGGTGTGCAGTTGTGACAAGAATGAAGTGCCGTTTTGTGGCACATTTGCGTTGAAGAAATCGCAAACGGTAGCACCCACATCAGACAGTGTTGTTCTGCGGCCAAGATTTGCGCCGGTGATCCCCCGCTGCCAGACGAGTAGCGGCACATTTTCACGGGTATGTTTGCTGTGGCCGATGGTCGGGTCGTTGCCGTGATCGGCCATGACCACCAGGTAATCACTGGGCTGCATCACGTCCATTAACTTGCCGAGATTTTTATCCACCACCTGCAAACGCTCGGCGTAACGTGCGACATCCTGAGCGTGCCCGGCGAGGTCGGTTTCCTGAATGTTGGTGCAGATAAAAACGTCACCGGGCTTTTGGACTTCAGCAAGCGTGATGTCCATGATTTGCTGGGTATCAACGAGGTACTGATAGCTGACACCGTGCGGATTGATGGCGATGTCGGCCACTTTCCCCACCAGTACTGTTTTGATAGCGGACTCATGCAGTTTTTGTGGCACCTGTACGCTGGCATTCACCCCGAACCCCATATGAACCACCTGAAAACCGTGCTGATACACCCCGGATCGCGGCGCGTTAATGCCAATGTATTTGCCCTGTTTTTCCTCGGCGGCGTTCTGGAGTTGCGAACTGCTTTCCAGCAGGCCGCCAAACGCAATCACGCGCCCAACCTGCACACAATGGCGGACAATCTCGCCGATCTTGCGCACTTCCTCGAAAGAGATCGCATTCAGATTGGCACTGATGTTAAACACCTGGCCGAGGTCAGCTTCAAGGTTGTCGCCAATCGCCACCGCCTGATTGACCCACAAATATTGCAGCCCACTGCCCACCCGCTCGACCTGCCAACAATCGGCAATCAGCGCACGTTCTACTTCATCAATCACTTCAGAGAAAGGCATACGCAACGGCGCTTGTGGGCGGGTACCGAGAATTTCCTGGTGCCCCATAAAAGTATCGCCACCTTCATGTTGCAGCGCGGCTGTTCCGTAAACTGCATTCGCTGAAGGGCGCATGGCTCCGGTGGTAAAACCCAGCGCGTTGATCAAGCCAAGCTGTTCCAGCACCGGTAAACGTAATTGTGGGAAATGCTGCAAAATATGCCCGCAGGTATTTGCACCGATATCCTCCGGCCTGACTTGCGGTACATCGTCCATCGCGCCGACGCCAAAACTATCAATCACCACCACCACAAACTTACTCACGCGAACCTCCGCAAATGGGGTTACCAAGGCTGTCATACAAAGCTTCGAGTACAGGTTCTCCGCGGCTGATTCCGGACACCAGTGCCACATCGCTGCGCGTGACAAAAACCTGAGTACGGAAACACATCACCACTGGCGTGCTGACCGGGAACTCGCCCGCCAGCCCGATGTGGTAATCAATGCTGCTGTCGTCCATCGGTAGCAATTTTGCTGATAATGCTTCACCGTCCAGAACAGGGAAAACCAGCGCGTTTTGCGCATGACCACGGCGGTAATAACCGCCGCCGAAGCAATAGCTGTTGCCCTGAAACTGGTGTGAGATTTCGGTGAGATAGAGCATGGCGATGTGTTCTGGCTGGTCGCCATGCTGGTTAGCGGGAATCGTTCCGGTTAGAGCATGACCCGGTTCGGCATGGGTCACACCATATTCAGCCAGCAACGGTAAAGTACTGCAACTTGAAGCCGATGGCGCGTTGAGCTGTGCCACGTCTATGCCCTGCGCACGAAGCATATCGCGCGCCTGCAATAGCGTATGCAGATTGGGCGTGGGCAGCGTTTGCTGTAATTCTTCATCCCAGAGCAGGCAGGGGAAGTGGGTCAGCCCGGCGATTTTCACGCCCGGCATGTTCTTGAGAGCGGCAACCACGTTATCCAGTGCTGACAACGGGAACCCGGCTTCCTGGCCTGAATACAGGTGGTCTTGTTCATCGAACACTTTCAACATGATGGGCTGGATATGCCCAAGACGTTGCGCTGCAACAGAGATTTCCTCGGCTTTATCCAGCGAGAAAACGGTGATCATTTCAGGTGAAACGGTGACGTTTTCCGTTACCAGACTTTTTGGTAGCTGAACTAAATGTCCAACATGGGAAACCGGTACTTCTGCATTGCGCAGCGTGCGGGCTTCTTTGAAATCCACCGCAACGGTACCGTGAAAACCCAGCTCAATCAGACGCTTCGCCAGCCACGGATTACGCCCCAGTTGCTTGGTCATCAGATACAGCGTGATGCCATGACGCTCTGCTGTTTCAAGCAGGCGGCGTCCATTTTCCAAAACCTTATCAACATCAATGACGCAGGTATCTGGCAATATCTCTCCCTGCTGCCATAACTTCAGTGCGGCCCCAATCAGTGCTGGGTTTTGTGCCTTGAGTGCTTCAATAAACATGCCCTTGCCTCTCGACTCCATGCTGCAAAAAAACTTAAATAATCATTTTTTTGAATATTTAAGTTAAAGCAGACGGCTGACAAAAAAATTCTTAGCCTTTGCTAACCATCCACAAACTAAACAGGTTCGCGAGCAGATAGCCTTCTTCATTCGGGTGAATATTCACATCAAAGGGAGCCAGCATCGCCTGGTGAATCGGCAGCAGTTCGGCATAAGCCTGAGAAGTGACAATTTCTTCCAGCAGGTCTTCATCAAGTGGGCCGATTTCTTCACCCCTACGGCTGCGCATCAGCGCGTTTGCCATATGGGTGATCGCCATTTCCCCTTGTTCATTACGCACGGGAATGGCCCACACCGTTTCCATTTTCTCAACGACAGCAATCATGCCGTCGCAAATATCTCTGTCGATAACGCCCGCATCACACAGCAGGTTTAGCCGTTCTTCCATCCTGATTTACCCTTTGATGAAGTTCTAATAGCTTGGCTCCTGCTCACCCAGCAGCACTCTTTGTTGGTGAGCAAGCAGCTCATTTTTGTTCACCACTGTGCGCAGCAATTGATTAATTGGCGCATCATCGGCGCGAGTCAGCACCACGGCCTCGGAAGCCTGCAAAAAACGCGAGTCGCCTTTAAGGGGCTGCGCTTGCAGGCCGAGTAACTCAAGATCCGCCTCACTACCCACGTTCCAGATAACCGCATCAATTTCGCCTTTGGCGATACGATTAAGGCTCTCGTGGTAAGGCACATCGAGGATCTCAACCGGCTGACCCGCGAAATAAATGTCCGTCATAATGCGCTGATCGGCGGAACGCGGGTCGAGGCCGACACGTCTAATTTGCTGATTACCGGTACGGCAAATCAATTTGTGTTCGCCAACGTAAGTGTGTGGCCCAAGTTCCAGCGCCATAAAGACATCGCTGTTATCGAGATAGCTCTGCGCAGCAAGCCTTGAGACAACCGCAAGGTCATAGACGCCATTCAACAAGCATTCCACCCGAACATCTGAGCCACGCATATGCGCGTAGTAAAATGGGATGCCATCAAACTGCGCTTTCAGGCCACTGGCTAAACCTTCATAAAGCCGGGTGTAAGGCAGCGGCATCGCACACACGACATTGCCGATATCAGCAAAAGCCAATAAGGCTTTGTTATCCATGCTGACCAGATAGCTGCCGTTGCGCCCGCGTCTCTCAACTTTTACCGCTCCGGCATTCTCAAGGGTTTTTAACGCCGCCTGAATCAGCCCGACGGAAAAGCGACATTCGCTCGCCAGTTCATCAATGGTTTTCAGTCGGTTACCGCTTTTCTCGCCCAGCAAATAACGCGCCAGACTGGCCTGGGCAACCCCTTCTTTTTTGATAAAGCTACGGCTCATATTTAATCTTCAATTTATTGAATGGTTATATCTTCATTAAATTGAATATAAATGGCAAACGGGAAAGATGCAAAAAGAGAATGGGATCACAAAAGATATTTAGCTGGGGAATTTATGGGGAGGGACGCCCTCACCCCGGCCCTCTCCCGCAGGAGAGGGAGAAAACCGATCAATCCCTTCTCCCTCAGGACAGGGGAAAACCGATCAATCCCTTCTCCTGCAGGACAGGGGAAAACCGATCAATCCCTTCTCCTGCAGGGCAGGAGAAAACCGATCAATCCCTTCTCCCTCAGGACAGGGGAAAACCGATCAATCCCTTCTCCCTCAGGGAGAAGGTTAGGATGAGGGTTGTGTTAAAAATTATGGGTGTGCGACAAACCCAATAACTTCATAGACCTTTTTCAGCGTGGCACTGGCGTGCGCACGAGCTTTCTCGGCACCGTCTTTCATCACTTGCTGCAAGAATGCTTCATCGTTACGGAAACGATGAAAACGCTCCTGCAACTCGGTCAACATGTCTGAAACAGCCTCAGCCACGTCGCCTTTCAGGTGCCCATACATTTTGCCTTCAAACTGCTGCTCAAGCTCAGGGATAGATTTACCCGTCACACCCGCCAGGATATCCAGCATGTTGGATACGCCCGCTTTGTTGGCAGTATCGTAACGCACGACAGGTGGCTCGTCCGAGTCAGTTACCGCGCGTTTGATTTTCTTCACGACAGATTTCGGGTCTTCCAGCAGGCCAATAACGTTGTTGCGGTTATCGTCTGATTTAGACATTTTCTTGGTCGGTTCAAGCAGAGACATTACGCGCGCGCCAGATTTCGGGATGAACGGCTCTGGTACTTTGAACACATCACCGTACAACGCATTGAAACGTGCAGCGATATCGCGGCTCAGTTCCAGGTGCTGTTTCTGGTCTTCACCAACGGGCACCAGGTTAGTCTGGTACAGCAGAATGTCAGCGGCCATCAGCACCGGATAATCAAACAGGCCAGCGTTAATGTTTTCAGCATAGCGGGAAGATTTATCTTTGAACTGAGTCATGCGGCTTAGCTCACCAAAATAGGTGTAGCAGTTCAGTACCCAGCCCAGTTGTGCATGTTCAGGCACGTGGGACTGTACAAAAATTGTACTTTTCGCCGGGTCAATACCGCAAGCCAGGTACAACGCCAACGTATCGAGAGTACGGCTGCGTAGTTGTGTCGCATCCTGACGCGCGGTAATCGCGTGCTGGTCAACGATGCAGTAAATGCAGTGGTAATCATCCTGCATATGGACCCACTGACGCAGCGCACCCATGTAGTTACCAATGGTCAATTCACCTGATGGCTGTGCGCCACTAAAGACGATGGGCTTACTCATGTTCTGATTCCTGATGTTCTTTGTTAGAGAGCCCTAATGCGGGCAATAAATCGTTGAAATGGTCGTACACGAAATCGGGTTTGCTCAACTCGATGGCTTCACCGTAGTTATAACCATAAGTCAGGCCAATGGAACAGCACCCAGCCGCCTGTGCAGCGAGAATATCGTTGCGTGAATCACCAACAAACAGCAGCTCTTCAGCACTGAGGTTCAACTTCTCCATCACTTTGTGCAGCGCTTCGGGATGAGGTTTTTTATTTTCCACATCGTCGCCACCAATAATGATTTTGAAGTAATGCGCGATGCCTAATCTTTCCAGCATCGGCAGCACAAATGGAGTCGGCTTGTTAGTGACCAGGCCCATCGGCAGGCCTTTCTCGGCCAATGCCGCCAGAGTGTTAGCCACTTCAGGGAACAGGAAACTGCCCTCTTCCGCAGTTTGTGCATAGAAAGCATCAAACAGTTTACGCGCGATACGGCACTGGTCGTCTTGTGGCTCTTCGCCTTTTAACGCCCAGGTCAGCGCACGCTTAACCAGCACATCGGCACCATTGCCGATCCACTTTTCAACTTTGTCTTCACCTGCTGTTGGCAACTCCAGCGCATACAGCGCCTGGTCCATTGCCTGCGTCAAACCCAATGCGGTGTCAACCAGCGTACCGTCTAAATCAAAGGCGATACCGCGAATTTTATTTAACTTATCCATGAGTTACCTTTGCCAACTCACTACGCATACGGTCAATAACCGCTTTGTAATCCGGCTGGTTGAAAATCGCAGAACCGGCGACAAACATATCTGCACCTGCTGCGGCAATTTCTGCGATGTTGTCCGCTTTTACACCACCGTCGACTTCCAGGCGGATGTCATAACCGGAAGCATCAATGCGTTCACGCACCTGACGTAATTTTTCCAGCGTATGAGGAATGAAAGATTGCCCACCGAAACCGGGGTTAACGGACATCAGCAAAATCACATCCAGCTTATCCATAACGTGATCAAGCCAACTGAGCGATGTCGCCGGGTTAAACACCAGGCCTGCTTTACAGCCATGCTCTTTAATCAGTTGCAGGGAACGGTCAACATGCTCTGACGCTTCCGGGTGGAAGGTGATGATATTGGCACCGGCAGCGGCGAAGTCCGGAATAATACGGTCAACGGGTTTCACCATCAGATGCACATCAACAGGAGCGGTAATACCGTAATCACGCAGGGCTTTTAGTACCATCGGGCCGATGGTGAGGTTGGGGACGTAATGGTTATCCATAACATCAAAATGGACGACATCCGCACCAGCAGCCAGTACCGCAGCCGTGTCTTCACCCAGGCGGGCAAAATCGGCTGAGAGGATTGATGGGGCAATCAAAAACTGTTTCATCCGCTTCTCCAATAGCAAATCAAAAACGACCGCGGGCGAAACAGCTTAGGCACCGACTTTGTAAAGCGCCAGCAGTTCGTCCACCTTGTTACGTTTTCCACCATCCCGACTGATGCTGCGCCGAACCTGCAACTTATGCATTTTCGCCTGCTTGTACCACAACCGAGTCAACTCAGTGTCATGGTTTGAAATCAGCACCGGGATGCCACCTTCTTGCAAGTTTTCAGCTAACTGCGCCAGATGTTGTTGCTGCACCATATTAAAGCTATCGGTGTGATACGCCGTAAAATTAGCCGTGGCAGATAATGGCGCGTAAGGCGGGTCGCAATAGACTACAGAACCCGCAGCGACATTCGCCATGCTGACATCATACGACTGGCACAGGAACGTGGCGTTTTGTGCTCGCTCGGCAAAATGATACAACTCTTCTTCCGGGAAGTAGGGTTTGATGTAGCGGCCGAACGGGACGTTGAATTCACCACGTAGGTTATAACGACAAAGGCCGTTGTAACAATGGCGGTTCAGATATAAAAACAGAAGTGCACGACGGAACTCATCTTTGCACAGATTAAATTCAGTTCGATTGAGATAGAACGCTTGCTCGTCGTTTTGTGCCGCAGTGAAGAGTTTTCTGGACTCTTCAACGTACTCATCCGTACGTGTTTTGACGATGTTATATAGGTTAATCAGATCGCTATTAATATCTGCGAGGATATAACGGGAGTAATCAGTATTCAGAAAGACTGAGCCAGCACCAACAAACGGCTCAATCAAACAATCACCTTTCGGCAGATACTTTTTAATGTCTTCGAGCAGGGGGTATTTCCCCCCCGCCCATTTCAGAAAAGCGCGATTTTTTTTCATGCTGCCTAACTATTTACACCTTTTCCTGCTGTGGAAAGGTTCCAACAGCGGCTGCGCTTGTTCATCACTTCAGATCAGACTGAACCTGATGGATAGGTTTTGCCCACGGGTTCTTAGCCTGTACATCAGCTGGCAATGTTGCTACGGCACGTTTTGCCTCATCTTTGCTGGCGTAAATACCGCTAACCAACACATACCATGGCTGACCATTTCGTACTGTCTGGTAGACCATATAGTGTTGCAGTTTCTCTTTCTTCGCCCAGGCATTCAAGTTATCGGAGTTAGAAGAGGAGCTGAGTTGTAAGGTGTAATTGCTACCAGGAGCGCCTTTGATTGCGCCCGCATCACCCGCTACAGCACCTGTTGCTGCTGTCACTGGCGCGGCGGCTGTTGCTTTCGGAGCCGGAGTGGCTGCAGTAGCAGTGGTCGTAGTCGTCGCTTTCGGTGCAACTTCGGTCACAGGGACTTTCACAGATGTAGTCGCAGTTGGTGCTGGAACTGGAGCTGGCTCGCTACGTTTCGCAGTCGTTGCCGGTTTTGGTTCCGCTACTGGCGTTTTCGCCACAGTCTGTTGCTTAGCAGGCTGAGTTTTGTGCGGCTCAATCACTGCAGTTTTACGTTCCTGGCGTGGTGCTGCTGGCTTCGCAGGCTCTGATTTCGCGACCGGGCGTGGTGCTGTCGTTGCGCCATTACTACCTGCAACTGCGGCAACTGTAGCCGGTGCGGTTGGCAACGTTGAATTGCTCACCACATTATCAATCTGGCCGGATTGTTGAGTCAGGGCGTTATTCAGATCACCCGGAACTTCAACACGCTGCTGGCCCTGAGGTGCAGGCTGAGTTTGTGCGTCAGTCGGGGTTGACGAAATGGCAGGAAGAGTCACTTCTTGTGGGTTTCCTGCATTTTCTGTCTGGTTAGCCGCAGATGTCGAACCTGGCTGAGGTTGAGTACCATTAGCCTGATCGCTAGTAGAACCAGACAGATCAATGTTTTTCTCGGCAGACGGATTCTTATTCACAGTTTCCGTATCAGAAGATGGGGCTTTCAGCGCCGAACCAATCCCAATGATGAGCAGCAACAGAACGAGAATACCAATGCCCATCATCAGGTGCTGACGGGATACCGGAACTTTCGGTTTAGCGGATTTTTTGCGGGCACGCGCCGGACGACGTTCTTCTGCATCAACTTGCATCTCGTCATCGTTTTCATACTCTTCTTCATCACGAGTACGGCGGGAACGCGCAGGACGAGGCTCGTCGGCGTCTAACTCAACATCATCGACATTGAAATGTGGCTCACTGTCGCGCTCATCAGCTTTACGGTTACGGCCTGAACGGCGATCGCTGGGATCAGGTTTCAGTTCGTCTTCCGGTTTAAACTCATCCATTTAACACCCCACTCAAAGGCTTATGCCAGCAATTCGAACTCAGCACATCACCCGAAGTTAAAAATCGCCTGACTACAAGCGACCGAAATTTCTAATAATTAAGCCTGCTGACAATCAGCAATGGCGGACAAAACGACATCGTGTGGCACTCCGCCACGCATTTCACTCTTCCCGATTGCCAGTGGCAGCACCAAGCGCAGCTCACCAGCTAAAACTTTCTTGTCACGCATCATGTGGGGCATATACGCGGCGGCAAGCATTTCTTTCGGCCCGGTCACTGGCAGCCCGGCACGTTGTAGCAGTTTGATGATTCTGCGCACATCGGCCTCACTGAAATTCCCAAGACGCTGTGCTGTACGAGCCGCCATCACCATACCTGCAGCAACAGCTTCACCGTGCAGCCAGTTGCCATAGCCCATTTCAGCTTCTATAGCGTGACCAAAGGTGTGGCCCAGATTCAGTAAAGCACGTAAGCCGCTTTCGCGCTCGTCAGCGGCAACAACTTCGGCTTTCAGCTCACAACAACGACGAATACACCAGGACATCGCTTTGCCATCAAGCGCCAGCAATGCGTCCAGGTTTTCTTCAAGCCAATCGAAGAATTCACCGTCGAGAATAATGCCGTATTTAATCACTTCAGCCAGGCCAGAGGCTAACTCCCGCGGCGGTAAAGTTTTCAGACAGTCGAGATCCACCACAACCGAAGCTGGCTGGTAGAACGCACCAATCATATTTTTACCGAGGGGGTGGTTAACGGCTGTTTTTCCGCCAACTGAAGAGTCCACTTGCGAAAGCAAGGTGGTTGGGACTTGAATAAAACGCACGCCACGTTGATAGCTCGCCGCAGCAAAGCCAGTCAGGTCACCGACGACACCGCCACCAAGGGCGATGAGTGTCGTATCACGACCGTGTGGCTTTTCAAGCAACGCGGTAAAGACAGTATCTAATACTGCGAGGCTTTTAAATTGTTCGCCATCCGGAAGGATGACGGAATCGACTTTAACGCCCGCTTGCTCAAGCACGCCACGCACCTTATCCAGGTAGAGCGGCGCCAGGGTTTCATTGGTCACCAGCATCGTTTGGTCGCCAGCTTTCAGCGGCCCAAAAGATGCCGAGTCACTAAATAACCCAGCAGCAATGGTGATAGGGTAACTACGTTCCCCGAGAGTGACTGTTAACCTCTCCATAACGCGAAGTCCACCTTGATGTTGCTTAGCCCGCAGGCGTTTTTTTCGATTAAGCCAGAATCAGTTGCTTTCCAACATATGAATAATCTGGTTGGCAACCACTTTGGCGCTTTGGTCGTCAGTGCGAATCGTCACATCAGCAATCTCTTCGTAAAGAGGATTGCGCTCTTGAGCTAATGCTTCAAGAACTTCACGCGGTGGAGTCTCAACTTGCAGCAGTGGGCGCTTTTTATCGCGCTGTGTACGAGCAAGCTGTTTTTCGATTGTGGTTTCAAGATACACCACAACTCCACGGGCGGAGAGACGGTTACGGGTCTCACGAGACTTCACAGAGCCGCCGCCAGTTGCCAGCACAATGCCCTGCTTTTCAGTGAGTTCGTTGATGATTTTTTCTTCGCGATCGCGGAAGCCGTCTTCGCCTTCAACGTCGAATACCCAGCCCACATCAGCTCCAGTACGTTTCTCAATCTCTTGATCAGAATCGAAAAATTCCATATTGAGTTGCTGAGCTAACTGACGCCCAATAGTGCTTTTGCCGGCACCCATAGGCCCAACCAGAAAGATATTGCGTTTCTCTGCCATTTTTTCGGTACTACTAAGACAATTCGTTGATGATAAACCCGCCCTGTTAAAACCAGGTGCAGCGGGACATGAACTGAAACCTCATAAGCGATAGTGCGAGAGTCAGACTGAAAATTATCTCAATACTCAAGGTGGTTTGGCAACCGATTATATTCCCCAGCGTTCTTATGAAGAAGAAAATGCATAAATCAGGGTTATCTGTCACAAGTCTTGAGCATCCAGCCTCTCGAAACGGTACACCTTGTAAGCTAATTCCTCTCTGCCGTCAAACACCTGGGCACCGTTTCAAAGAAAAACTCCACTATGGCGAAAGAAAACACTATAGAACAGGGATAAGTCGCGGAGTAATAAATACCACTAATTCGCGGCGCTGATGGTTTTTAGCATCGTGGCGAAACAGGCTCCCGACGAGTGGGAGCGAGCCGAGAATGGGTACACTATCATTGCTGTCTTTGTTTTGCTGCTGGAAAATCCCACCCAGCGCGAGGGTTTCGCCATCTTTCACCGCCACCACAGTTTCTATCTCTTGCTTGTCTATCGCCAGCACTTCGCCATCAGCCTGCTGAATACTTCGGCCCGGCATATTTTGGCTGATACGTAGCTTCAAACGAATATTGCCATGAGGCTGAATGGTTGGAGTCACTTCCATCCCCAGAACCGCTTCCTTAAATTCAATTGCGGTTGCCCCACTCTCACCGCTAGAAACCTGATAGGGAATTTCAGTCCCTTGTTTAATGCTGGCAGGTTGCTGGTGAGCTGCCATCAAGCGCGGGCTGGCAATAATCTCTAATTGTTGCTGCTGCTCCAGAGCAGATAGCTCCAGTTCCAGCAGCCGGCCATCGATGCGAGCAATATTGAAACCGACTTTAGTCGTGGCGTTTGCGACCGAGAGATCGGCCGAGATTCCCGTAGGCTGGTAAATTTTACTTTCTCCAGTTTGCTCCGCAGCAGACCATTTCACACCCAGCTCGCGCAGCTTGTCCTGATTGATAGTGACGATATGGGCTTCGATTTCCACTTGCCCAATGGGTAAATCCATTTCAGCTATCCAGGCGGTAATCTGTTTCAATACATCCTTATTGTCATGCACAATCAGCCGATTAGTTCGCTTATCTACCGTGACATAGCCCATGGCGCTCATTAGTTTCGCGCCAGCCGATTTCAATGCACTGGCTAGATCTTCAACATCAGCATGATGGGGGGCAAAAACCTGCTGCAACATCGGTTGGTTGAGAGTGAGCTGTTTACGCTGTTCCATTGCTAACGCTTGCTGTTCGCGCTGGCGAGCCTTAGAAAGAATTTGTATGACATTGCCGTCCCGTTGCTGAGTCAGCTCAGCGCTATTGAGCACCAGTTGAAACGCTTGTTTCCACGGCACATTGATTAAATTAAGCGACAGCACACCTTCAACACCAGGTGCAATCAACAGGTTAACTCGTTGGGTTTCAGCCAGCGCCTGCAACACCTGGCTTATCGGCGCATCATCAAGTACCAGCGAAATACCTTTATCGGCCTGGCTGGTGAATGGCAGCACCAGCGTCAGAAGTAATACCCGCATCCATTGCATGTGTTTTTCCTTTTATATCCCAACGGTAAGAAGAGATTGGGCAACCTGGACCAAGTTTGGCGACCACATATCCCTCACCCACGCTTTCAATCTGAGCACCTTCAAAGAGCTCGCTATCTTGCTTGATTCGCCGCCATGCACCTTGTGGGCTGAGCATCAAAGCCGTGCTGGTGTTGGTTGAAGTGATAACGCCATTTAACGACCAACTCTCAAGTTGAGTGGCCAGACTTTCACAGAGCGAAATGTGTGGCTGAAAGGGATTTGGAGGTATCGCCCACGCCGGGGAGATAACCAGGAAGACCAACCCGCTAATGCTACGGATCATCGGCAAACTCCATGCCCAGAACCAGATTGAGTAACTCCCCTTGGGCCGTGATGGTGAACGAGTGGTCTGCCACAACACGGTATTCAGCGAGCCATATGAATAATCCTGGCAATTTTTCCCACGGAACCAACATAGTCAGAACAGCGCTTCTCTCTTCCGGCTGCCACTTCACTAATTGCCCGTCCGCTTGTCTGACAAACTCCACCACGGAAAACACTGGCGAATTTGACGACATAACAGGTTGTTCATCTGCAGCCAACTGCCGGATTTTGTGTCTTAACAGTGCCAGTTGTTGACTCGCTTTCATGCTGTTCGCTTGCAACTGTTGAATCTGAGAATGCTGCGGCACTACCAGCAACAGCCATACGGCAAGAATGACCATGCTACTTAAGGTGGTAAAGGTAACGACGCGTACCCAGTGCGCACCACTAAACCAGCGTTCAATCAGCCAGGGCATTGGCTACCTCAGACAGCGTGAGTGTGAAACCGAAGCCAAACCCACCGGGTGTTTCATGCTGAACCGCATCCGTCTGAACTGTCGCCACATCGCCAAGCTGAGCAAGGTCCTTTTCCAGCGTCCGTATATCTTCCAGTTCCATTGCGTGTCCCTTAATCTCAAATCGCCCCTTTTGTAGGGTGAGAGAGGACAGCCAGGCTCCGGCAGGCAAGCCGCTCGCCAGACGAAGTAATCGCCGTTCCCATACCTGCACGGCCTGTTGCTGTGCATCGCGAATTTGCTGCAACTGCAGTAATTTTCTGTTCTGTTCCTGCAAACCCAATTGTTGCTGATACAGGGCTTGCAAGGCGGGAAGCGTACTTGTCAGATATGCATTTTGAATCTGCTGCTGGCTTAATTTCCATGCCGATAACTGCCGGGCGCCAGCGGCAAATAAAGGAGCGAGAATGAAAACCGCAGTCAGCAATACACTCCAACGGCATATCCTCTGTTGGCGCAGTGTCTTCCTCCAGGGCAATAAATTTATTAGCCCTTTCATCGGGAAACCTGACCGATTGCCAGCGCTATTGCCACCGTAAATATTCCGCCATGACGTGGCAATGGCGGCTGCAAACGTGAAAGTGCCTCCCAGGCGTCCAAAAGTAATACCCCAGTTGGCAGTGACTGTGGCTGCGCGAAACTCAGTGCCACTCTGTCTGGCGCAGTTTTTAATTGCTGGCATAGCTCGGCAATCGTTGGGATAACATGGGTATCAACCCATCCCCAACGTGGCATGGCTTCAGCAGAGGCCCACAACCAGTGATCCCCTTCGTGATGTACTAAATACTGGCACTTCTCCAAATGACACGGTGCAATGAGCGCTGGCAATGCACTCGCACCGGGAGTTAGCGTTGCCGGATAGAGCCTTATCGCTGCCAGACTTTTTATCAACGCTGCGACATCTGTCTGGCGCGCAGCTATGATCAGATACGGGTCAGTAACATCTTGTGACGCTAAATAATCCCAGCACAATTGAGCCGGTGTCATCTGCAACTGCCGGGCAGTAGCTGATGCGATATACGCTTCACTTGCAGGTTCCGCCAGACGTTTATCAGGCGCAGGAATGGGGCGTTGCAATGTCCGTTGGGTTGGGAAAGAAACGCGTAATTGATGGCGAACCGGTAATTCTTTTCGCCAGTCCAGCAAAGCTTTAGTGAAAGCTTCAGAATTAGTTAATAAACCATCACGAAAGGTGCCTTCGGGCAATGGAAGTTGCCACCAATGCCGAAGCTGCCACCCTTGCCGCTGGCGCTGGACAGCCACAGCACGAATGCTTTCATGTTGAATATCCAGGCCTATTTGCCAGGTCGAGAACATCATGATTACGATCTCCTTATCGCCGTGCGAGGAAAATGCCATACCAATGCCACTGGCTTGCCTTTATACTACCGCGCGGTTGTTTATAAACTGCCCAATGGAAACGTAATGGGAAATTTAAGGTGAAGTTCGTAAAGTATTTATTAATCCTTGCAGTGTGTTGCATTCTGCTGGGAGCAGGCTCGATCTTCGGGCTCTACAAATTTATTGAGCCGCAGTTGCCTGATGTCGCCACGCTTAAAGACGTGCGACTCCAGATCCCAATGCAGGTTTATAGCGCCGATGGTGAGCTGATCGCACAATACGGGGAAAAACGCCGTATCCCGGTTACGCTCCAGCAAATTCCGCCAGTGATGGTGAAAGCGTTTATTGCAACTGAGGACAGCCGTTTCTACGAGCACCACGGTGTTGACCCTGTCGGGATCTTCCGTGCTGCCAGTGTGGCGCTGTTTTCGGGTCACGCTTCTCAAGGTGCGAGTACCATCACGCAGCAGTTGGCACGTAACTTCTTCTTGAGCCCTGAACGCACGCTGATGCGTAAGATAAAAGAAGTGTTCCTGGCGATTCGTATCGAGCAGTTGCTGACTAAAGATGAAATCCTCGAGTTATACCTTAACAAGATTTATCTCGGTTACCGTGCCTATGGTGTCGGTGCGGCAGCACAAGTCTATTTCGGTAAGCCGATTGATCAACTCACACTGAGTGAAATGGCGGTGATTGCCGGCTTGCCAAAAGCACCGTCAACCTTTAACCCGCTTTACTCAATGGATCGTGCCACTTCCCGTCGTAATGTCGTGTTATCGCGTATGTTAAGCGAAAACTATATTACGCAGGCGCAGTATGATGAAGCGCGTAATCAGCCTATTGATGCTAATTATCACGCGCCAGAAATCGCTTTCTCTGCGCCGTATCTTTCAGAGTTGGTGCGCCAGGATATGGTGGCGCGTTATGGTGAAAAAGCCTACGAAGATGGTTTTAAGGTTTACACCACCATCGCGCGCAAAAATCAGCAAGCCGCGCAGCAAGCCGTACGCAATAACGTAATTGCTTACGATATGCGCCATGGTTACCGCGGCCCATCCAATGTGCTGTGGAAAGTGGGCGAAACACCGTGGGATCAAACCAGGATTGTTGATTCGTTAAAGAATCTACCGGTCTACGGCCCAATGTTCCCTGCCGTTATTACCCAGGCAACCCCGACAGAAGCGACAGCGATGATGGCTGACGGCAGCGCCGTTTCCATCAGTATGGAGGGCATGCGCTGGGCGCGTCCTTATCGTTCAGATACCGCACAAGGCCCAACGCCGCGCAAAGTGACGGATGTCGTGCAAGCTGGGCAACAAATCTGGGTGCGTAAGGTTGAAGAGAGTTGGTGGCTTGGGCAAGTCCCGGACGTAAATTCCGCACTGGTTTCTATCAATCCACATGACGGTGCAGTTGTCGCATTGGTGGGTGGTTTTGACTTCAATCAGAGCAAGTTTAACCGCGCCACGCAGGCATTACGCCAGGTTGGCTCCAACATCAAACCGTTCCTTTATACAGCAGCAATGGATAAAGGTCTGACCCTGGCGAGCGTGCTGAACGATGTGCCGATCTCGCGCTGGGATGCCGGTGCCGGATCCGACTGGCGCCCGAAAAACTCTCCGCCAGAATATGCAGGTCCAATCAGGTTGCGCCAGGGGCTTGGTCAATCGAAAAACGTGGTGATGGTGCGTGCGATGCGAGCCATGGGTGTCGATTATGCAGCTGAATACCTGCAACGTTTCGGCTTCCCTGCGCAGAATATTGTGCACACCGAATCTCTGGCCTTAGGTTCAGCCTCGTTCACACCGATGCAGGTCGCTCGCGGCTATTCTGTGATGGCCAACGGTGGCTTCCTGGTCGACCCGTACTACATCTCAAAAATTGAGACTGAAGTTGGCGGCACTCTTTTTGAAGCCAAACCGAAAGTGGCTTGTGCTGATTGTGATATTCCAGTGATTTACGGCGAAACGCAAAAGTCTAATGTGCTGGAAAATCAGGATGTGGAAGATGTCGCACAATCTCAGGAACAGCAGAACGCCAGCGTGCCAATGCCGAAACTGGAACAAGCGAACAGCGAGTTGGTGGCACAGAGCAGCCCGCCGGAGTACGCACCGCATGTGATTAACACTCCATTGGCATTCCTGATCAAAAGTGCGCTGAACTCCAATATTTATGGCGAACCAGGTTGGCAAGGTACCGGCTGGCGTGCGGGTCGTGATCTAAAGCGTAACGATATTGGCGGCAAAACCGGCACCACGAACAGCTCGAAAGACGCGTGGTTCTCAGGCTACGGACCTGGTGTGGTGACATCCGTATGGATTGGTTTTGACGATCATCGCCGTGACCTTGGACGAACCTCCGCATCAGGCGCTATTAAAGATCAAATCTCAGGTTATGAAGGTGGGGCGAAGAGTGCTCAACCAGCATGGGATGATTTTATGAAAGCCGCACTGGAAGGCGTACCGGAAGAACCGTTAACCCCACCACCGGGCATCGTCACCGTGAATATTGACCGTTACACCGGGCAATTGGCGAATGGTGGAAGTAGCCGTCCGGAATTCTTTATCGAAGGCACTCAACCGACGCAGCAGGCTGTGCATGAAGTGGGTACCACGATAATTGATAACGGCGAGAGCCACGAGTTGTTCTAAGACGTTGATGCAGCCCGCCTCACTTTGATGCGGGCTGCATTGAGCAGAACTACAAACGCCCCTGCTCTTTCAACCATTCACGCACCAGGAAAAGCGCACTGACATTTCGCGCCTCGCTAAAATCTTCTTCATTAAGCAAATCAAGCAGCGACGCCAGCGGCCAACGGACTTGTGGCAACTCTTCAGGCTCGTCACCTTCCAGCGATTCGGGATAAAGATCCTCAGCAATCACGATATTCATTTTGCTGGAAAAATAGGACGGTGCCATTGTCAGCTTTTTCAAAAACGTCAGCTGATTAGCGCCAAATCCAACCTCTTCTTTGAGTTCGCGATTTGCCGCTTCAAAGACGGTTTCGCCAGGGTCGATTAACCCTTTAGAGAAACCAAGCTCATAGGATTCAGTTCCAACTGCGTATTCACGGATCAAAATCAAATGATTGTCGATGATAGGCACTATCATTACAGCTTCGCGCGCAGACGGGCGCATCCGCTCATAGACGCGGCGCACACCGTTGCTAAATTCCAGGTCCACCGTTTCGACATTAAACAGCCGTGAACGGGCCACGGTTTCAACATGTAAAATGGTCGGTTTTTGTAATGGTTTACTCATTGTGGCTGGGCTAACAGTAAATGCAGGTACTTCATTGTGCGGTATGCCACATATCTCACGCAACGAACATTCGAAATTATTTACATTCCTGTAACTTTACAGTGATTTTTCTCAGTCTCTGCTACATGTCAACGGGCTGCAAATGAAATAGGAATTTGCTGATATTTCTCGCAAAGTCGCTTTGCTAACATTATGTTACAGCACGCTATGCACCAAAAATGTCTCAAGAAAGACGTCATAGCTGCCGATAAAGATGTAGCTTAAAGTCTGTTGGGCAGACGCCCGAATGCTGTAAGGGGTGCAACTTGCTGCGTTTTAATAAAAAAACGAGTGTTTGATGGGGAAAGCATGAGCACCTTATTACTTCTTTTAGCTGCTATGCTGGCCTGCATCTTAATTGCGGGGTGGCTGATTTGGCGCAACCTGCGCTTACGCGCTCGTGTCTCACAAGCACAATCATTTAGTGGCGCGACCTCGCGCAAGCTAACTGCTGATGAACGCGCCGCTGTTGAAAATTACATCGAATCTTTAGCCCGCACGCAGGATATCGTCGGGCCTTCTGGTGCCAGCGCCGCGCCGCCCAAACTGGTGCTCAATGCGTTGAGTAACACCGCGCTTTCGCTCACTCGCGCTATCACCCGCTATGGCTTATCCACCGACGATCCGAATAAGTGGCGTTACTACCTCGATTCTGTAGAGGTACATCTTCCGCCATTCTGGGAACAGTACATTACCAACGATAACTACGTTGAGCTGATTCGTACTGAAACCATGCCGCTGGTGATTTCCCTTAACGGACACACACTTATCGATTACAGCAGCGAAAATTTTGGTTTCGCTCTGGAAAAGAACCCTCACAGCCAGGCGTCGATTCGTGGGGAAGAAAGCGAACAAATAGAACTGCTGAATATCCGCCAGGAAACGCCTGAAGAGTACGCGCTGAGTCGTCCCGACGGATTACGCGAGGCCTTACTCATCTGTGTGGCTTTCATTATGCTGTTTTTGTGTCTGGTGACCCCGTCGGTCGTTTTACCGTGGTTAGTGGGTGGCGCCTTTATGCTGTTGGCCGCGAGCCTGTGGGGTTTATTTGCTCCGCCGGCAAAAAATGCGCTGCGTGAAGTTCACTGCTTACGCGGCACGCCTAAACGCTGGGGGCTATTTGGCGAGTCAAATCAGGAACAGATTAATAATATCTCGTTAGGGATAATCGACCTGATCTATCCAGCTCACTGGCAACCGTATGTTGCTCAGGATCTCGGGCAAAAAACGGATATTGATATTTATCTCGACCGCCATGTCATTCGCCAGGGGCGTTTTCTGTCATTGCATGACGAAGTCCGCAACTTCCCTATCCAACACTGGGTCCGCAACCTGGTGATTGCCATCGGTAGCCTGTTAGTGCTGACGATGCTGACAATCTGGGTACCTTTAGAAATGCCGCTCAAGCTAAGTATCTCCTGGCTGGAAGGCGCGAAAACTATCGAAGCCAAAACGGTGGCTGATCTCGATAAAACAACGCTCCGGGTTGGCGACACGCTGAAAGTAAACGGTACGGGGATGTGTAACGTCCATACGCCAGGAAACTACACCACGCGACAAACTTATCCGTTTACGCCGTTCGACTGTTCACAAATTATCTGGAATACCGCCCAATCTCTGCCGGTGCCGGAATCAGATATTATGGATAAAGCCACGGCGTTAACGCAGGCAGTGAGTGGTCAAATCCATCCGCAGGCCAGCGATGATTCAAAAGTTAACCCGCAGTTACGCAGTGCGATTCAGAAATCAGGCATGGTGTTGCTGGACGATTTCGCCGGTATTGTGCTGAAAACTCAGGCGCTTTGTACCAGTGACGACGAATGTGTACGACTGAAAAATGCGTTGGTAAACCTCGGCAATACCAAAGATTGGGATACGCTGACCAAAAAAGCGGATTCTGGAAGACTCGCTGGCGTGAATGTACTGCTGCGCCCAGTCAGTGCCGAGTCGTTGGATAACCTGGTGACCACCTCTACGGCACCGTTCTTTATCCGTGAAACATCACGCGCGGCGCAGGCTCTGAATAGTCCAGCACCAGGCGGATACGTGATTATTAGTGACGAAGGTAGCGACCTTGTTGAGCAACCGTTGCCGCCCGTTCCGCTATACGATATTCCAGCGCAAGAGCAGTGGTCTGAGTTCCAGCGGCTAGCTGAAATGCTGCTCAAAACGCCATTTAAAGCCGAAGGCATTATTACCGGCATTAGCCAGGATGCGAACGGCACTAAGCATATTACTCTGCACCGAGTCCCGGATAGCAGCGGACTATGGAGTTACATCAGTACCACGCTGTTGCTTATCAGCATGGTTATTTGTCTGCTGGTTAACGGTGTACTGGCTATTCGCCGTTATCGCCGTAATCGCAACCGTCTGGCGCAAATCCAGCAGTACTATGACAACTGCATCAATCCGTCTCTTACCACAATCTCCGCTGTACGCCCGCTGTTCTAAACTTCGCGTGACAGGTTGTGCTAACCTGTCACGCAGTTTTTCTTAATCAGGTCCGAACCTATGCATATTGATATTGCCTGGCAAGAGGTCGATACCGTCTTGCTGGATATGGACGGCACGTTGTTGGATCTCGCTTTCGACAATCACTTCTGGCAGAAACTGGTTCCAGAAACACTCAGTGAACACAGATCGATTCCTTTGGATGAAGCCCATCAGCTGATTCGTCAGGAATATCACGCGGTGCAACATACGCTAAACTGGTACTGTCTGGATTACTGGAGTGAGCGTCTGGGTTTGGATATTTGTGCGATGACCACCGCACAAGGGCCAAATGCGGTGTTACGTGAAGATACCGTCCCGTTCCTTGACGCCCTTAAATCCTGCGGAAAGCGCCGCATTTTGCTGACCAATGCGCATCCGCATAATCTGGCCGTCAAACTTGAACATACCGGTTTAGCTCAGCACCTTGATTTATTACTTTCTACCCACACATTTGGTTATCCGAAAGAAGATCAGCGGTTGTGGCAAGCCGTTACTGAACACACCGGGCTGGAACCTGAGAAAACGCTATTTATAGATGATAGCGAACCGATTCTGGATTCCGCTGCGAAGTTTGGCATTCGCTATTGCCTGGGTGTGACCAATCCCGATTCAGGCCAGCCCGACAAAACCTGGCAACGCCATCCGGCATTGAACGATTATCGCCAACTACTCCCGAAGTTGATGTTTAAGGAGTCGTGATGAAAGAAAAAGCGTCTGAAGGTGTGCGTCTCGACAAATGGCTGTGGGCAGCGCGTTTTTATAAAACCCGTGCCATTGCCCGGGAAATGGTGGAAGGCGGGAAAGTGCATTACAACGGCCAACGCAGCAAGCCGAGTAAAATCGTTGAGCTGAATGCCATGCTGACACTCCGCCAGGGTAATGACGAGAAAACCGTCAAAGTGCTGGCCATTACTGAGCAACGTCGTCCGGCCACTGATGCCTCACAGCTTTATGAAGAGACAGCAGAAAGTATCACTAAACGGGAAAAAGTGGCGCTGGCACGCAAGATGAATGCGCTGACGATGCCACACCCCGACCGACGCCCCGATAAAAAAGAGCGTCGTGATTTGATGAAATTTAAACACGGTGGCAACGAATAGCTGCCATCTTGATGCATGAGAGAAAATTATGGCTCAACACGACCAACTACATCGTTACTTGTTTGAAAACTTCGCCGTGCGCGGTGAACTGGTAACGGTTTCCGATACCTGGCAGCAAATCATGGAACACCATGATTACCCGGCCCCGGTGAAAACTATTCTTGGTGAATTGCTGGTCGCGACCAGCCTGCTGACGGCGACCCTCAAATTTGATGGCGACATTACCGTACAATTGCAGGGTGATGGCCCAATGAACCTTGCCGTCATCAACGGCAACAATAACCAGCAAATGCGTGGTGTTGCGCGTTATAAAGGTGAAATCCCTGCCGATGCAGATTTGAAAACCCTGGTGGGCAATGGCTACCTGGTGATCACCATCACTCCGGCTGAAGGCGAGCGCTATCAAGGTGTGGTTGGGCTGGAAGGCGATACTTTGGCGGCATGCCTGGAAGATTACTTCTTGCGTTCCGAACAGCTCCCAACGCGCCTGTTTATCCGCACCGGCGATGTTGAAGGCAAACCTGTGGCTGGCGGTATGCTGCTGCAAGTGCTGCCAGCTCAAGACGCGCAAGCAGACGACTTCAACCACCTGGCTGCACTGACTGAGACAATTAAGGCTGAAGAGTTACTGACATTGCCAGCCAATGATGTGCTGTGGCGTTTGTATCACGAAGAAGAAGTAACACTTTACGACCCACAAAACGTCGAATTTAAATGTACTTGTTCACGTGAGCGCTGTGCCGATGCGCTGAGAACTCTGCCTGATGAAGAAGTGAACAGCATCATCGCAGACGAAGGTGAAATCGACATGAACTGCGATTATTGCGGCAACCACTACGTGTTCAACTCGATGGACATTGCTGAGATCCGCAACAATGCCTCCCCGGCAGATCCGCAGGTTCATTGATTGTTTTTTGCCCATTTTGGCGTTCTCCTTCTCCTGTGGGCTGTCTCTTGTACACAACTCATCCTGGCTATCTTGTCAGGGTGAGATCTGTAAGCCCTGCTGGTTTTCCGTTCACC
>NZ_JAHWLU010000060.1:0-28640 GCF_022134725.1 Buttiauxella sp. S19-1 | reverse complement strand
GAGTCAGGGTTCTTAGGGTGGCGACGGTGGCCACCCTAAGACGTTCACCGGTTCTGTGGCGACATAAACATTCAATCGCCTGGTGAACGGAACCTTCTCCGAATTGGCAGGAACCGCCCTTCAAAGATGTGTATAAGAGAAAGCTCCAGGGGAGAGAGCTAGAGTGAGGGCGTATTACACCTTCACCTTTTCTTACGCCGCTTATCCAAATCCTTCAGCAACTTATTCACTTCTTCGTCTGCGAACATCGCCTCAAGCGAGGTCGATAACTTGCGCCGCCAGTTTTTGTACTGATAACTGGTGCCCGGAATATTCACCGGTTCGGCCACGCCAATCCAGTCTTCCGGTTGTAGCCCCAACAACGCGCTGTTGCTGTCGGCAATATAACGCTGCATCCCGCGATTAAGCGTTGCCGTCATCGCCATCAACGAGGCTTTATGCCCTGCGCGTTTAGGTAGACAACCGTACTTATGCAGCCCCTCCAGCAAACCTTGTTTGGCACGTTCGCGATCCTGATACAGCTCAGTCAACATCTCTTCATCAGGATACAGGCCAAGCGTTTTACCCAGCGTCAAATCACCGCTTTCCCAGTAACCGCGCAGTGTCGGTAAATCGTGAGTCGTAGCAACCGCCATTGACTGCTTCGGCCACGCTTTTGGCGCGCGGAACTGCTTTTCGTTGTCATGCTCGAAATAGAGCACTTTGTACGAATAAACTCCGCTGTCGCGCAGCTTGCCGACGATCTCCACCGGCACGGTTCCCAGATCTTCACCGATCACCATGCAGTTATGACGCTTACTTTCCAGCGCGAGGATCGACAGCAAATCGTCCACCGGATAATGCACGTAAGCGCCTTTATCCGCGGTTTCACCATACGGGATCCACCACAAACGCAGCATCGACATAACATGGTCGATACGCAGTGCACCGCAGCTAGTCATGTTCGAACGCAGCAGTTCGATAAACGGCTGATAGGCACGCGCCGCAATCACATGCGGGTCCATCGGTGGTAAACCCCAGTTCTGGCCGAGCGGGCCAAGAATATCTGGTGGCGCACCCACCGAGGCTTTCAGGCAATAGAGTTCACGGTCACACCAGGTTTCCGAGCCGCCTTCTGCCACACCAACCGCCAGGTCACGATACAAACCAATCGGCATCTTGAAGCCCTGGCTGGTTTGCCAGCACGCTTCAAACTGGGTGTAAGCCAGGAATTGCAGCCACAGATAGAAATTCACTTCGTCACTGTGTTCGGTGCAGAAAGCTTTAACTTCTGGGTTATGCGCGTCGCGGAAACCTTCCGGCCAGACCGGCCAGCCCCAACGCATTTCATCTTCTTTGACCTGATATGCATGCAGCGCATCGAATGCTGCCTGGTAATACAGGCTATCGCCGCCTTCCTGCACAAACTTCTGGAATGAAACAACGTGTTCGTCACGCGCACCGCGCCGTGAAAACTGCTTCCACGCCATCCGCAGCGCGGCCATTTTCAGTACGGTAACGGTTGAATAATCTACCCACTGCGCGTCACGGGCTTCACTCAGCATTTGCTGCGTGACCGGCATTTTCCACCAGTCTTGCGCTTCATCACTCAGCAAGAAATCATCCACCGCGTTCACGTCGATATAAATCACGTTCAACCAACGGCGCGATGACGGGCTATACGGGCTGGCACTTTCTGGATTCGCAGGATACAGCGCGTGAATAGGATTCAGGCCGATAAACGCCCCGCCCCGCTTCGCAACATCCACCAGCATGCGCTGCAAATCGCCGAAATCACCAATGCCCCAGTTATGCGCGGAACGTAAGGTGTAGAGTTGCACACACGCGCCCCACAGCTTTTCATCCTGCATCAGTGCGGCAGGTTCATAACAACGCTTTGGCGCAACAATCACCCGGCATTGCCAGTGATGCTCATTCTGGCTGACTGTCAGGTCGTGATAGCCTTCCGGCAGTGCAGCAGGCAGCACCAGCTTTTTGCCAGCCAGAGCATGCCCTTTATGCTGCTTGCCATCTTCGGCGGTCAGTTGCCAGGTGTAATCGCCGTTGCCTTCCAGCAGTGTTGCCAAACGCGAGCCGGAGGTAAACACCAGCACATTTGGCACTGGCGTCACCGCCACCTTTTTCAAGGTGGTGGGACGGCTCATGGCTTCCAGCAAACGCAGCTTGGTATCCGCAGGAATAGCCTGCGGTTTGCCGTGGGCGTTAATGTAGTTTGGGCTAATTCCCGCCTCAAGAGCGGCGTTATCAAGACGTTTGCTGTCCATGCGTTCCCTTAGCGTTTTGCCTGCCAGATACGTTGCTGATAATCACGGATCGAGCGGTCGGAGCTGAACATCCCGCAACGTGCCGTGTTAAGAATGGCGGCGCGTGTCCAGGCATCCTGGTCGAGATACAGTGCATCCGCGAGTTTTTGCGCTTCCGCATACGTCGTGAAATCGGCCATCACTAAATACGGGTCGCCGCCTTGTTTGCCGATGCTGTGCAGCATCTGGTCAAAGGCATGTTTATCACCATCGCTATAAACGCCCTTCTCCAGCTCTTTGAGCACCGCATCCAATACTTTGTCTTTCTTACGCCATTTCACCGGGTCGTAGCCTTTGGCTTTCAGCGCTTTCACTTCTTCCACGGTATGGCCGAAGATAAAGATGTTTTCCTCACCGACTTTCTCGGCGATTTCGACGTTTGCACCGTCCAGCGTACCGACTGTCAACGCGCCATTGAGCGCCAGTTTCATGTTGCCGGTACCAGACGCTTCTTTACCCGCAGTCGAGATTTGCTCAGAAATATCCGCCGCCGGGATCATCACTTCCGCCGCAGAAACGCAGTAATCCGGCAGGAATACCACTTTCAACCGATCGCCAACGATCGGATCGTTATTGATAGCCTGTGCCACTTTGTTAATGGCAAAGATAATGTTTTTCGCCAGGTAGTAACCCGGTGCTGCTTTCGCGCCGAACAGATACACACGCGGTACGCGGGCGGCTGTTGGGTTCTCGCGGATTTCTTTGTACTGCGCCAGAATATGCAGCAAATTCAGGTGCTGGCGTTTGTATTCGTGCAGGCGTTTGATTTGCACGTCGAACAACGCATCCTGGCTTATCACGATGCCGGTACGCGCTTTCACAAACGCCGCCAGCTTCACTTTGTTCTGGTATTTGATATCGCGGTATTCTTTGCGGAATTTCGCGTCGTCGGCGTATTTTTCCAGCCCTTCCAGCACATCGAGATTGTTAGCCCACTCTTTCTTGAGCTTTTTATCGAGCAATGCCGCCAGTGCCGGGTTGCACTGTTTAATCCAGCGGCGTGGTGTAATGCCGTTGGTGACGTTATGGAATTTGTTCGGCCACAGTTGGTGATATTCCGGGAACAGGTCTTTAACCACCAAATCAGAGTGCAACGCGGCAACACCATTCACTGCAAAGCCACTGACCACGCACATGTTCGCCATGCGAACTTGTTTGTTATGCACCACCGCCAGTTTCGCCCACACCGCTTCATCGCCCGGCCAGGTTTTATCCACCAGTTTCTTAAAGCGGGTGTTGATTTCGTTGATGATCTGCATATGGCGCGGTAGCAGCGCTTTCACCAGTTTCTCGTCCCAACATTCCAGCGCTTCAGGCATCAACGTGTGGTTGGTGTAAGCAAAGGTTTTGCTGGTGATGGCCCATGCGTCGTCCCAGCTCATCTGGTGCTCGTCGATAAGCACACGCAGCAGTTCTGGAATGGCGATAGTCGGGTGGGTATCGTTAAGCTGAATCACTTCATAATCAGCCAGTTCTGCAAGCTTGCGGCCAGCCAAATGGTGGCGGCGTAAAATATCGCCCACCGAACATGCGCACTGGAAATACTGCTGCATCAGGCGCAATTTCTTGCCGTTCAGGTGGTTGTCGTTCGGGTACAGCACTTTGGTCAGTTTTTCAGCGTCGATACCCTGTTGTTCTGCTTTCAGGAAATCGCCGTCGTTGAATTTAGTTAAATCAAATGGATGGGCGTGTTTCGCCTGCCACAAACGCAGCGGTTGCGCTACGCCATTACGGTAGCCAACCACCGGCAAATCCCAGGCTTCACCGTGGAAGATAAACGCCGGTTCCCAGCGCACGGTTTTGCCGTCTTTAACCACTTTACCGCCAACACCCACTTGCACGTCGAGTGCGGAGTTGTGCTGGAACCAGGGATAGCTGCCGCGATGCCAGTCGTCCGGCGCTTCCATCTGCTGCCCATCTTTGAAGGATTGACGGAACAGACCGTACTGGTAATTCAGGCCGTAACCAATCGCCGACTGGCCGACGGTGGCCATGGAATCCAGGAAACACGCTGCCAGGCGCCCTAAGCCACCGTTACCTAATGCCGGATCGGTTTCTGCTTCCAGCAAATCGCTCAGGTTGATATCAAACGCTTTCAGTTCATCCGCTACTTCCTGATACCAGCCCAGGTTCAGCAGGTTGTTACCTGTCAGGCGACCAATCAAAAACTCCATCGAGATGTAGTTAACGTGGCGCTGATTTTTTTCAGGTTTCGCTACCGGCTGCGCGGCCAGTAATTCTGCCAGCGCACCGCTGACAGCATGCCACCATTGTTGCGGGGTCATTTCGGCGGCTGAATGCAGCCCATATCGCTGCCACTGACGTGTCAGTGCAGCCTGAAATTGTGCTTTATTGAAGGTCGTCTGTGACATAGGGGCTCGGGTCCTGTGATGTTCTAATTTCATTACCCGCTAGTGTGACGGGTGGCCTGGGCTAATTCCTCCTCCTGAGGGGCATTACGGAGGGAGGAGTTGCGGGGAGTAGCTAAAAATGTGACCGCTGCCACTAAAAGTGAGCCGCTGTTAGCTGAAACGCCCACCAGCTCTGGGTTTTCACTTCAGACACCGACATTTCACAATTGAATTCATCTAATCAATAGATTTGTGACCAGGAGCAACTTACAACGCCTCAAACCCTCAACAATCTTGCAATAACCCGCAAACTGGTCGACTTTGTAGTAAGTATTAATTACGAAGCGTAAAAAAAATCACATTCGTACATATTTCTTACACAGTGAAGTGGTAGACCCATGCTGATCCCCTCCAAATTAAGTCGTCCAGTACGTCTGGAAAATACAGTGGTCCGCGACCGGCTATTGATGAAATTATCAACAGCCAATAATTATCGTGTGGCACTGATAACCAGCCCGGCGGGTTATGGGAAAACGACCCTTGTTTCTCAATGGGCAGCAGGGAAGAAAGAGCTGGGTTGGTACTCTCTGGATGAGAGTGATAACCAGCAAGAACGTTTTGCCAGCTATTTGATAGCGGCCATTCAGCAAGCAACGTCCGGTCATTGTGTGACCAGCGAAGTGATGGTGCAAAAACGCCAGTACTCGAGCTTAACGGCTCTGTTCGCACAACTATTCATTGAAATGGTGGAGTGGCATCGCCCGCTGTTCCTGGTGATTGATGATTACCATCTGATTACCAACCCGGTTATTCACGAAGCGATGCGCTTTTTCATCCGCCACCAGCCAGAAAACCTGACGCTGCTGGTACTGTCGCGTAATTTGCCACAGCTCGGCATCGCCAATTTGCGTGTGCGCGATCAACTGCTGGAAATCGGCAGCCAACAACTCGCTTTTACCCATAATGAAGCGAAACAGTTTTTCGACCATCGGCTCAATTCACCACTCGAACATACCGAGAGCAATAGCCTGTGTGATGACGTCGCCGGTTGGGCGACCGCGCTGCAACTTATTGCGCTTTCCGCACGGCAAAGCAGTAACTCCTCAGCACAGCATTCTGCACGTCGGCTTTCGGGGATTAACGCCAGCCATTTGTCTGATTATCTGGCCGATGAAGTGCTGGATAATGTCGATCCCCAAACCCGTAACTTCCTGCTGCGCAGCTCGATTCTGCGTTCGATGAATGACGCGTTGATTGTGCGTGTCACGGGTGAAGAAAACGGCCAGATGCGCCTCGAAGAAACCGAACGTCAGGGGTTATTCATTCAACGCATGGATGACAGCGGCGAGTGGTTCCGTTTCCATCCGCTGTTTGGCAATTTCTTGCGCCAGCGTTGCCAGTGGGAACTGGCGACTGAGCTCCCGGAAATCCATCGTGCCGCAGCAGAAAGCTGGATGGCGCAGGGTTTCCCAAGCGAAGCCATTCACCATGCTCTGGCCGCAGGCGACGCCAGCCTGCTGCGCGATATTTTGCTCACTCACGCCTGGGCGCTGTTTAACCACAGCGAACTAGCGTTGCTGGAAGAATCTTTAAAAGCGTTACCGTGGGAAAGCCTGCTGGAAAATCCAAAACTTGTTTTGCTGCAAGCGTGGCTGATGCAAAGCCAGCATCGCTATAGCGAAGTGAACATGTTGTTGGCGCGTGCCGAGCAGGAAATGAATGTCGTAATGGATGAAACCATGCACGGTGAATTCAATGCGTTACGTGCCCAGGTGGCGATTAACGACGGCAATCCGGAAGAAGCCGAACGGCTGGCAATGATCGCCCTGGACACACTACCGCTGGCCAGTTTCTACAGCCGTATTGTCGCGACGTCGGTCCACGGCGAAGTGTTGCATTGCAAAGGTGAGCTGACTAAATCGCTTTCTGTGATGCAGCAAACCGAACAAATGGCACGTCGCCACGATATGTGGCATTACGCGTTATGGGGTTTATGCCAGCAAAGCGAGATTCTACTGGCGCAAGGTTTCCTGCAGTCAGCCTGGGAAGCACAAGAGAAAGCCTTCACATTGATTGAAGAGCAGCACCTTGAGCAACTCCCGCTCCACGAATTTCTGCTACGCATTCGCGCACAATTGCTGTGGGCGTGGTCGCGGCTCGACGAAGCCGAAGCATCAACACGCATGGGCCTGGAAGTACTTTCCGGTTACCAGCCGCAGCAGCAATTACAATGCATGGCGTTGTTAGTGCAATGCTCGCTGGCGCGAGGGGATCTGGATAACGCCCGTAATCACCTGAACCGCCTGGAAAACTTATTGGGCAATGGCTCATTCCACAGCGATTGGGTATCCAACGCTGACAAAGTGCGGGTGATTTACTGGCAAATGACCGGTGATAAACAATCTGCCGCCAACTGGTTACGCCTGACGCCGAAACCCGAGTTTGCCAATAACCATTTCCTGCAAAGCCAGTGGCGCAATATTGCACGAGCGCAGATTTTACTGAGTGATTTCGAGCCCGCCGAAATGGTGCTGGAAGAGTTAAACGAAAATGCTCGCGGCCTGCGTTTGATGAGCGATCTTAACCGTAACCTGCTGCTGTTAAACCAGCTTTACTGGCAGGCCGGGCGTAAAAGTGATGCTCAGCGCGTGTTACTGGAAGCGCTAGCGTTGGCTAACCGCACCGGTTTTATCAGCCACTTTGTGATTGAGGGCGAAGCGATGGCGCAACAATTACGCCAGTTGATTCAACTCAATACGCTACCTGAACTTGATCAACATCGTGCGCAGCGCATTTTGCGTGAGATTAACCAGCATCATCGCCATAAGTTCGCCCATTTCGATGAAAACTTTGTTAGCCGTTTATTGACGCACCCTGAAGTGCCGGAGCTTATTCGCACCAGTCCACTGACACAACGCGAATGGCAAGTATTGGGGCTGATTTATTCAGGCTACAGCAATGAGCAAATCGCCGGTGAGCTGGATGTAGCAGCCACGACGATTAAAACGCACATTCGAAATTTGTATCAGAAGCTCGGTGTCGCACATCGCCAGGATGCGGTGTTACATGCGCAGAAATTACTGAAGATGATGGGGTATGGGGTTTAGCTTCTGAAATAAAACTGGCGGATGACGCCTACGCTTATCCGCCCTACGGGAAAGGTGTTGTAGGGTGGATAAGCGCAAGCGTCATCCACCATTAACATCACGATGCCAAAGACAACTTCGCCCTACCGCCCCGCTTTACCAGCCACTGCGCCACCCGCGCCTGCTGTTCTTCGCTCAACCACATCCCTAATTTGGTACGACGCCAAATAGCATCATCAACGCCACGCACCCACTCATGCTCCACCAGGTAACGTAATTCCGCTTCATAAAACTCATGACCGAAATCTTCACCCAACTCAGTGACGCTGGTTGCGCGGCCCAGAATCAAGTCGCTGTTACTGCCATAAGTACGTGAGAAACGACGCGCCAGGTTTTCTGTCAGGAACGGGTAACGGCGGCGCAGTTGAGCGGCGTAATCATCACGGTCACCGTTAATATCGCCACCCGGCAAGGTACTGCCTTTAGTCCATGCTGGCCCCATTTTTGGGTAGTAACCTTTCAGTTTATCCAGTGCGTGTTCTGCGAGCTTACGGTAAGTGGTGAGTTTGCCGCCAAACACTGACAACAGTGGCGCTTTGCCCTGCTCATCATGAATATCGAGGGTGTAATCACGGGTGATAGCTTGCGGTGAATCTGACTCATCATCACACAGCGGACGCACGCCGGAGTAAGTCCAGACGATGTCGTCGCGGCTTAGCGTCTTTTTAAAGTGCGCGTTGTAGGCATCCAACAAGTAGTTAATTTCATTGTCATCAATGTGGACGTCTTTCGGGTCACCCTTATATTCCACATCAGTGGTGCCAATAATGGAGAACTCATCCATCCACGGAATGACAAACACGATGCGCTTATCTTCGTTTTGCAGAATGTAAGCCTGCTTCTGGTTATGCACACGTGGCACCACAATATGGCTGCCTTTGATCAGGCGGATGCCGTATGGCGAAGGCAGTTGCAGGCCGTCGTCAAAGAAGTTTTTCACCCATGGGCCAGTGGCGTTCACCAGACCGCGAGCACGCCAGGTGAACGTTTCACCGGTATCAATATCTTGTGCTTCAACAACCCAGTGGCCGTTTTCACGGCGAGCGCGGGTTGCGCGGGTACGGGTTTTCACCTCACCGCCTTCACGCGTCACCATCTGCGCGTTGGCTAAAACCAGGCGCGCATCATCAACCCAACAGTCGGAATATTCGAAACCGCGCACAATATTCGATTTTAGAACTGAATCTGCACCAAAACGCAAACCGGTGGACGCAGGCAAACTAGTACGTTTACCGAGATGGTCGTACATAAACAGACCAATACGAATCATCCATGCCGGGCGCAGATGCGGGCGGTGTGGTAGACGAAAACGCATCGGGAAAGCGATATGAGGAGCCATGTTCAGCAGCACTTCGCGCTCGGCTAAAGCTTCACTCACCAAACGAAACTCGTAATGCTCAAGGTAACGCAAGCCACCGTGAATCAATTTCGAGCTGTTTGAAGAGGTGGCACTCGCCAAGTCTTGCGCTTCAAGCATCAACACGGATAAACCACGGCCTGCGGCGTCAGCGGCGATACCTGCCCCGTTAATTCCTCCGCCAATCACAATCAGATCTTTAGTTTCCATGTCACCCTCACGCACTTTCGTTAAAGTTCAAATATGTTCGTTATCGCTCATACTAGCAAGTCCGTGCGCGCTTTGTAACGAAAAAAAAACATTACTGCGTGATATGGATAACATAATGGCGTTAATATCAGCGGCCAGAGGGCAGATTCCCTTAATATGGCGCAAGCCGATTCAATATTATGACGAGCATAACCATGGAAACTTTTGAGTGTATTGGTGTGGAAGAAGCGCACCAGAAGTTGCAGCAAAAACACGCTGTGTTAGTTGATATCCGCGATCCACAAAGCTTTGCGATGGGCCATACGCCGGGCGCGTTTCATCTGACTAACGATCGTCTGGTGGCTTTTATGCAACAAACCGATTTTGAAACGCCGGTGCTGGTGATGTGCTATCACGGCAATAGCAGCAAAGGGGCAGCGCAATATCTGCTGCAGCAAGGTTACGACCAGGTGTATAGCGTCGACGGGGGTTTTGACGCCTGGCATCGCCATTTCCCGGCTGAAGTCGCGCACGGCGCGTCTTAAATTGCTGCGTTAGAGGTATACTGCTTCCTTTTGTATGGATTTGGCTGAAACCTTATGATCATGATTACCTCGTTTGCCAACCCGCGAGTCGCGCAGGCATTTGTCGACTATATGGCGACGCAGGGGATTATCCTCACTATTCAACAACACGAACAAACGGATATCTGGCTGGCAAACGACAGCCAGGAATCCCATGTTCGTGCTGAGCTTGAACAATTCCTCGCAAACCCGGGTGATTCGCGTTACCTCGCAGCAAGCTGGAATACCGGTCATACCGGTAGCGGTTTGCAGTACCAGCGCTATCCTTTCCTCGCGACTATTACGCAAAAAGCTGGCCCGTTCACCATGGTTATCATGGCCGCCTGTGTGCTGGTTTACCTAATGATGCAGGTGATGGGCGACCGAGCGGTGATGGTGTGGCTGGCGTGGCCGTATAAAGAGAGTTTGGACTATGAACTGTGGCGCTATTTCAGCCATGCGTTGATGCACTTCTCTATCATGCATATTGCGTTTAACTTGTTGTGGTGGTGGTATCTCGGTGGCCCGCTCGAAAAGCGTCTCGGTAGCGGCAAACTCATTACCCTGACGCTGGTTTCTGCGCTGTTGAGCGGCTTTGTACAGGCGAAATTTGGCGGCCCACTGTTTGGTGGTTTGTCGGGTGTGGTTTATGCGCTAATGGGCTATGTCTGGCTGCGCGGCGAACGCGACCCGGACAGCGGCATCTATATGCAGCGCGGCCTGTTAGCCTTTGCTGTTCTGTGGATTGTAATAGGATTTTTCGATGTTTTAGGAATGTCGATCGCCAACGCCGCGCATATTACCGGCCTGGTTGTCGGGCTTGCGATGGCGCTGGTTGATACCCTACACGCGCGAAAACGAACATAGCATTTCAGGAGAATAAAACAGCGTGAAGCAAACACAACGTCATGATGCCATTGTCGAACTGGTTAAAAAACAGGGCTATGTCAGCACTGAAGAGTTAGTCGAAGAGTTTGCGGTTAGCCCACAAACCATTCGTCGCGATCTGAACGATCTGGCCGACCAGAACCTGATCATGCGCCATCACGGTGGCGCCGCGTTACCGTCGAGTTCCGTGAATACACCGTGGCATGATCGTAAGGCGACGCAGACAGCGGAAAAAGAGCGTATCGCCCAGAAAGTTGCCAGCCAGATCCCCAACGGTGCCACGCTGTTTATTGATATCGGCACCACACCGGAAGCGGTGGCACATGCGCTACTCAACCACAGCAATTTACGGATCGTCACCAATAACCTGAACGTGGCGAACACGCTTAAGGTGAAAGAGGATTTCCGTATTATTCTGGCGGGCGGTGAATTACGCAGCCGAGACGGCGGGATTATCGGCGAAGCAACGCTCGATTTTATCTCTCAGTTCAGGCTGGATTTCGGCATTCTGGGGATTAGCGGCATCGATGGCGACGGCTCATTACTGGAGTTTGATTACCACGAAGTACGCACCAAACGCGCGATTATTGAAAACTCACGCTGCGTGATGCTGGTTGTCGACCATTCTAAATTTGGCCGCAATGCGATGGTGAATCTCGGCAGTATTAGCCTTGTTGATCAGGTTTATACCGATGTAATGCCACCGTCAGGCGTGATGCAGGTAATTGCTGAGAACAATGTGCAACTGGAGTTATGTTGATATTTGCGTGAGAACAACCCTCACCCCGTCCCTCTCCCTGAGGGAGAGGGGGAATACCGGGCTACTCTCCTCGCCCCTTTGGGGAGAGGGGGAGTACCGGGCTAGTCCCCTCGCCCCTTTGGGGAGAGGGGGAATACCGAGCTAGTCCCCTCGCCCCTTTGGGGAGAGGAGGAATACCGGGCTAGTCCCCTCGCCCCTTTGGGGAGAGGGTTAGGGTGAGGGGAATAATTACAATCTCACCGGCTTAATATGCCAAATCTCATCGGCGTATTCCTGAATCGTCCTGTCAGACGAGAAATACCCCATGTTGGCAATATTATGGATGACACGGAACGTCCACTCTACTTGCTGGCGATACACTTCATCTACCCTATCCTGGCAATCTACATAACTGCGGTAATCTGCCAATACCTGATAGTGGTCACCAAAGTTAATCAGTGAATCCAGCAGGTCACGGTAACGTGTAGGTTCGTCAGGGCTGAATGTCCCGGTACCAATTTGCGTCAGCACCTGATGCAGTTCTTCATCCTTTTCATAATACTCGCGTGGCTTATAGCCTTCGCGCCGTAGCGTTTCGACCTCTTCGGCCGTATTACCAAAGATAAAGATGTTATCCGCACCCACGTGCTCCAGCATTTCGACGTTTGCGCCATCCAGCGTGCCAATCGTCAGCGCGCCGTTCAGACCAAACTTCATATTACTGGTGCCGGAAGCTTCCGTTCCCGCCAGAGAAATCTGCTCCGAGAGATCCGCCGCTGGGATAATGATCTGCGCAAGACTGACGCTGTAGTTCGGGATAAACACCACTTTCAGGCGATCCTTTACCACCGGATCGTTGTTGATCACCGCCGCCACATCGTTGATGAGATGAATGATGTGTTTTGCCATGTAGTACGCCGACGCCGCTTTACCGGCGAAGATATTCACACGCGGTACCCAATCGGCTGTTGGGTCTGCCTTAATGCGGTTGTAGCGCGTAATCACATGCAGCACATTCATCAACTGGCGTTTGTACTCATGAATACGTTTGATTTGCACATCAAACAACGCATTTGGGTTCACCACCACATTGAGATGCTGGCCGATGTAACTTGCCAGCCGTTTCTTGTTAGCCAGCTTCGCCTTACGCACATCCTGATGCACAGTTGGGTAATCAATATGCTGCTTCATCTCGTTCAGCTGGCTCAGATCAGTACGCCAGGTGCGGCCAATATTTTTATCTAACACCTCTGAAAGTGGTGGGTTCGCCAAAGCCAGCCAGCGACGAGGTGTCACACCGTTGGTTTTATTGCAGAAACGCATCGGGAAGATAGCGGCGAAATCGGCAAACAGCGACTGCACCATTAAGTTGGAGTGCAGCTCCGAAACACCGTTGACTTTGTGGCTGACGACAACCGCAAGCCACGCCATACGGACTTTACGGCCGTTCGACTCATCAATAATCGAAGTACGCCCCAGCAGCTCGGTATCGTTCGGATGTTGCTCCTGCAAGGTTTTCAGGAAGTAGTCGTTAATCTCGAAAATTATCTGTAAGTGGCGCGGCAAAATTTTGCCTAACATGTCCACCGGCCAGGTTTCCAGTGCTTCACTCATCAGCGTGTGGTTGGTGTATGAGAATGCCTGGCAGCAAACCTCAAACGCATCTTCCCAACTGAATTTATGCTCATCAATTAACAAGCGCATCAGCTCAGGAATCGCCAATACCGGGTGCGTGTCATTGAGGTGGATGGCGATTTTATCCGCCAGATTGTCATAAGTTTTATGTAGCTGGTAATGGCGGCTGAGAATGTCCTGCACGGTAGAGGACACCAGGAAATATTCCTGACGCAAACGCAGCTCACGGCCTGAATAGGTCGAGTCATCTGGATAAAGGACTCGCGAAACGTTTTCTGAATGGTTCTTGTCTTCCACCGCCGCGAAATAATCGCCCTGGTTAAACTTACCGAGGTTAATTTCGCTACTCGCCTGCGCATTCCACAGGCGCAGCGTATTGGTGGCATCAGTATCGTAGCCGGGGATTATCTGGTCATAGGCTACCGCCAGAATCTCTTCGGTTTCTACCCAGCGGAATTTTTTAGCTTCCATTTGCACGCGCCCGCCAAAGCGAACTTTGTAGCGTGTGTTGTGGCGCTTGAATTCCCACGGGTTACCGTATTCGAGCCAGTAGTCCGGTGATTCTTTCTGGCGACCATCAACAATGTTTTGTTTAAACATGCCGTAATCGTAGCGAATGCCATAACCACGGCCAGGCAAACCGAGTGTCGCTAATGAATCGAGAAAACAGGCGGCAAGACGACCGAGCCCGCCATTACCGAGGCCGGGGTCGTTCTCCTCGTCTATCAACTCTTCAAGATCCAGCCCCATCTCTTCCAGCGCATTTTTGACATCTTCATAAATGCCTAACGAAAGCAGCGCGTTAGAGAGGGTGCGGCCAATCAAAAATTCCATCGACAGGTAATAAACCTGGCGAACTTCCTGGGAAAGCTGAGCGCGGTTGGAACGCAGCCAGCGTTCGACCAACCGGTCACGAACCGCAAATAGCGTGGCGTTCAGCCACTCATGCTTATTGGCGATAACCGGGTCTTTCCCAACGGTAAACATCAGTTTGTAGGCGATTGAGTGCTTTAAAGCCTCAATGCTCAGCGTCGGTGACGAATAGGAAAATGGTGCGTTCATATCAGTGATTCCTGGTGGATGGCTACAGCAAACGTTGGTACAGATCGCGGTAGGAATGCGCCGCCACCTGCCAGCTAAAATCCATGCCCATCGCCTGACGTTGGACAAATCTCCACAACGACGGGCGGGACCACAACACGAAGGCACGCCTGATTGCTCTTAACAACGACCAGGCATTACTGTCCTCAAACACGAATCCACTGGCGATTCCGTCAGCCAGGTTTTCCAGTGAGCTATCAGAAACCGTATCGGCAAGCCCACCAGTGCGCCGCACCAGCGGCAAAGTGCCATACTTCAGACCATACAATTGTGTTAAACCACAAGGTTCAAAACGGCTTGGCACCAGTATCACGTCAGCTCCGCCCATAATCCGGTGCGAGAAAGCTTCGTGATAACCGATCTGAACGCCCACTTGCCCCGGATGCTCTGCGGCAGCCGCCAGGAAACCTTCCTGCATCACGGTGTCACCGGCTCCCAGCAATGCCAGTTGCCCGCCTTGCTCAAGTAAACCCGGCAACGCCTCCAGCACCAAATCCAACCCTTTCTGGCTGGTTAAACGGCTCACCACCGCAAACAGCGGCGCTTTCTCGTTCACTTTCAGCCCCATCGCCACCTGCAACTGGCGTTTGTTTTCCGCCTTTTCTTCCAGCGTATCGCGGGTATAGCGTGAAGCCAGAAGTAAGTCATGGGCCGGGTCCCAAATTTTTTCGTCCACGCCATTGAGGATGCCGGACAACCGCCCCTCACGGTGACGCTGACGCAACAGCCCTTCCATACCGTAAGCAAATTGCGGCTCGGTTATTTCGCGAGCATAGGTCGGGCTGACCGCCGTAATATGATCAGCATAATAAAGGCCCGCTTTCAAGTACGAAATTTGACCATTAAACTCCAGGCCGTTCATGTCGTAGAACGACCATGGCAGGTCAATTTCATTCATATGATGAGCGAAAAACAGCCCCTGATAAGCCAGGTTGTGCACGGTAAAGACTGACTTTGCCGGACGCCCTCGCGCTTCCAGATACGCTGGCACCAGGCCCGCATGCCAGTCATGCGCATGCACAATATCCGGATGCCAGAAGGGATCCAGGCCACAGGCCATTTCCGCCCCCACCCAACCCAACAGCGCAAAACGATGCACGTTGTCGGTGTACGCGAACTGGTTAGTATCGTGATACGGGCTACCCGGTCGGTCGTATAAATGTGGAGCGTCAATGAGGTAAATCCCCACGCCGTTGAAGTGGCCATATAACAAAGTCATATGACCCGCGAAGGTGTCGCGATGGGCGACCACTTGCGCGTCAACGATGCCACGACGAATGTCAGGGAAAGCAGGCAGCAAGACTCGCGTCTCAACGCCGCCTGCGATTTGTGCCGCAGGTAGCGCACCAATCACATCCGCCAGGCCACCCGTTTTCAGCAGTGGAAAAATTTCAGAACATACATGTAAGACCTGCATTATCGCTCCCGTATGGAAAGTCGTGGCGCGCTCTTAATGTCACAGCAGGCGCGCCGCGCGTGGGTCATTCCTTCACTTATTAACCATGCAATTTGGCAAGCATCTCGCGCGTCACCAGCACAATACCTTCTTCTGAGCGGTAGAAACGGCGAGCATCTTCTTCGGCATTTTCGCCAACCACCATGCCTTCCGGGATGACACAAGCGCGGTCAATAATGCAACGGCGTAAACGGCAGGAGCGCCCGACGATGACATCAGGCAACAATACTGACGAGTCAATGTTACAAAACGAATTAACACGCACGCGCGGGAACAGCACCGACTGAACCACCACTGAGCCAGAAATAATGCAGCCGCCGGAAACCAGCGAGTTCAGCGTCATGCCATGGCTACCGGAGCGGTCTTGCACAAATTTCGCGGGCGGCAGCGGCTCCATATGGGTACGGATCGGCCAATCCCGGTCGTACATATCCAGTTCTGGTGTCACCGAGGCGAGATCGAGGTTCGCTTTCCAGTAAGCTTCCAGCGTGCCGACATCGCGCCAGTACGGCTCGGCATTCGGGTCAGACTGCACGCAAGAAAGCGGGAAGGGATGGGCAAAAGCAACGCCGGATTTCATCACGTTCGGGATAATATCTTTCCCGAAGTCATGGCTTGAGGAGTCGTCTTTATCGTCAGCCTCTAACAGTTCGTAAAGGTAATCTGCATCGAAAACGTAGATTCCCATACTGGCGAGCGCTTTGCTGTCATCACCTGGCATCGACGGCGGATTAGCCGGTTTCTCAACGAATTCAATGATTTTCTCTTCGTTATCTACCGCCATAACGCCAAACGCCGAGGCTTCATGTAGCGGCACTGGCATACATGCCACCGTGCAGCGTGCGCCTTTTTCTACGTGGTCAATCAACATGCGCGAGTAATCTTGCTTGTAGATATGGTCACCCGCGAGGATCACCACGTATTCCGCTTTGTAACGGCGGATAATATCGAGGTTTTGTGTCACCGCATCGGCGGTGCCGCGATACCAGTTTTCACCGTGTACACGCTGCTGTGCCGGGAGCAAATCCACAAACTCGTTCATCTCTTCACTGAAAAACGACCAGCCACGTTGGATATGTTGAATCAAGGTATGTGACTGATATTGGGTAATCACGCCGATGCGGCGAATACCCGAGTTAATGCAGTTCGACAACGCAAAATCGATAATTCGGAACTTGCCACCAAAGTGAACGGCAGGCTTAGCGCGCGTTGAGGTCAAATCTTTCAATCGGGTACCGCGCCCACCAGCCAGAATCAGGGCCACGGATTTATTTGGCAGTTGACGTGCCAACATCAGAGGATCGTTCTTATCAAGCTTAACCATGACTGACTCCTTTTTTTATGACTTCTGGAATACGCAGACTCCGTGCGCAGGACCATGCCATACAGCCATCACCACCGGGTTGTCTTCACCGGCAAACGGAGGAATGGCTCGCCATTCCCCTTCGGGTAGTACGATGTCAGCCAACTCTTCGGTCGCGTTAATCGTAATGAGCCAACGTTCAGAAAGTTGGATTTGCAGGCGATGAACCCCGTTTTCCCACTCGTCAGCACTCAGAGGCTGAGCCTCTTTATTCCACCAGCGAACATTGTCATCACCTTCCTCCCACCAGAGATTTCGGGTTAATGCCGGAATCGTCTTGCGTAGATGAATCAATGCCGCGGTAAATGTGGTTAAGCCATCGTTACAGTGTTCCCAATCAAGCCAGGTCAGTTGGTTGTCCTGACAATAAGCATTATTGTTGCCGTGCTGGCTGTGGCCATGTTCATCACCAGCCAACAACATCGGCGTTCCCTGAGAAAGCAGTAACAATGTGAGCAAGGCGTGCACGCTGTCGCGCCGCCGCTCTTTGATATTCAGTGAAGCTTCCAGTCCTTCGAAACCATAGTTATTGCTGTAGTTATTATTAGTGCCATCGCGGTTATCTTCGCCGTTCGCTTCGTTATGTTTTTGATTGAAGCTGACACAATCACGCAGCGTGAAGCCGTCGTGGGCAGTGATTAAATTGACACTGGTTGAAGGCTTGCGCTCTCCACGACGGTAGACATCGCTTGAACCAGCAAAGCGGCAAGCGAATCCCCCCAACGATAGATCTTGTCGCAGCCAGAAACGCCGCATGCCGTCACGAAAATGGTCATTCCATTCCGCAAATAGCGGCGGATAGTTCCCCACCTGATAACCTCCCGCGCCAATATCCCACGGTTCAGCAATCAGTTTTATTTGCGACAAAACAGGATCGTTTTTTATCGCTTCGAACAACGGAGCATCCTGACGGAACTCCGGCGTACGCCCCATGACCGAGGCTAAATCAAAGCGAAAACCATCGATATGGCAGCTATCGACCCAATAACGGAGGCAATCCACCATCTGAGCGACCACGCCCGGCGTGCTCAAATTCAACGTGTTACCGCAACCGGTCCAGTTCTGGTAATCACCGTTTTCCATTAACCAATAATAGCTACGGTTGTCGATTCCGCTCAGTGAGAGGGTTGGGCCATCGCGGTCCAGCTCAGCACTGTGGTTCAGAACAATATCGAGAATGACCTCAATGCCCGCTTCGTGCAGTGCTTTTACAGCCCCTCGTAGCTCATTGGCGGCCACCAGTGGATCTTGATTTACCGCGTAATAACCTTCGGCGGCGTACAGCGCACGGGGGTTATAGCCCCAATAATTGCTGAGCCCTAAATGGGCGATGCGCGGCTCGGTGACAAAATGCGCCACCGGCAACAATTCAAGCGCCGTAATCCCCAGGCGTTTGAAATAGTTAATCATCACCGGATGACCAAGTGCGGTATAAGTACCCCGCAACTCTTCCGGGATGCCAGGATGAAGCAGTGTCAGGCCACGCACATTGGCTTCGTAAATTACCGTGTCGCCCCACGGGATTCGTGGGTGCACATCGTCTTCCCAGTCGAATTTATCCTGCACCACCACACATTTCGCCATGTGCGGAGCGCTATCTTCCAGGTTGGGTTCATCATAACCGCCATGCAGATGCGGATGGTCGGCTGCACCGCCAACTACCACGCGAGCACAAGGGTCGAGCAGCAATTTTGCCGGATTAAAACGATGGCCGTTTTGCGGTTCCCACGGCCCATGCACACGATAGCCGTATTTCAGACCAGGTTTAGCGTTGGGCAAATAGCCGTGCCAGATGTCACCGGTTCGCACCGGTAAATCGTAACGTTGCTCGTGACCATGCTCGTCGAACACACACAGTTCGACTTTATGAGCATTGGCGGAAAACAGGGTGAAGTTCACCCCTTTCCCATCGAAGTAAGAACCGTACGGCGCGGAATTCCCGGCGCTGAGTTGTGTCATTCAGCCTCCCGTACCAGCCAAATGGTCGACAGCGGAGGCAGCGTCAAACTTAAAGAGTGATCGCGCCCGTGGCTTGGGATCGCATCGCTGTGTACCGCCCCGCTGTTCCCGGCATTGCTGCCGTGATAATGCATTGAGTCAGTATTCAGTTCTTCACGCCAGCGTCCTGGCTGGTTAATGCCGAAGCGATAGTGGTAACGCGGCACCGGCGTAAAGTTGCTGGCGACAATGATTTCATTACCTTGTGAGTCGCGGCGCACAAAGATAAATACCGAGTTAACGTTGTCTTCCACCACCAGCCATTCGAAACCGTAACTGTCAAAATCCAGCTCGTGCATCGCGGCATGTTGGCGATAAGTGCGGTTCAAATCACGCACCAGACGTTTCACGCCGTGGTGCCAGTTGTCGCCGCCTTCCAGCAAGTGCCAGTCGAGGCTGCTGTCATGGTTCCACTCGCGCCCTTGAGCAAACTCATTGCCCATAAACAGCAACTTCTTGCCAGGGAAGGCCCACATCCAACCGTAATAAGCACGCAAGTTGGCAAACTTTTGCCAGGCATCGCCAGGCATGCGGTCGAGAATCGATTTTTTACCGTGTACCACTTCATCGTGCGACAACGGCAGGACAAAGTTTTCGGTGCTGTTGTACAACATGCCGAAGGTCATTTTGTCGTGGTGATACTGGCGATGCACCGGGTCAAGCTTCATGTAGTCGAGAGTGTCGTGCATCCAGCCGAGGTTCCATTTAAACCAGAAACCCAGTCCGCCCATCGACGCTGGACGCGACACGCCCGCAAAGTCGGTCGACTCTTCCGCCATGGTCACGGCACCAGGCGTTTGCTCGCCAATGATGCGGTTGGTGCTACGCAAAAATTCGATCGCCTCGAGGTTTTCACGGCCGCCTTTATCGTTGGGGATCCACTCGCCTGGCTGGCGGCTGTAATCGCGGTAAATCATCGACGCCACCGCATCAACGCGCAAACCGTCAATGCCGAAACGCTCAATCCAGTACAGACCATTGCCGACCAGATAGTTGCTGACTTCACGCCGCCCATAGTTGTAAATCAGGGTGTTCCAGTCCTGGTGATAGCCTTCGCGCGGGTCGCCATGTTCGTACAGCGACGTACCATCGAATTTCGCAAGCCCGGCGTCATCCGTCGGGAAATGCCCTGGCACCCAGTCGAGCAACACGTTTAAGCCCGCAGCATGTGCGGCATTAATAAAGTAACGGAAGTCTTCTCGCGTGCCGAAACGGCGCGTCGGCGCATACAGCCCTTGTGGCTGGTAACCCCAACTGCCATCGAACGGGTGTTCGTTAATCGGCAACAGCTCGAGGTGGGTAAAGCCCATCTCTTTCACGTACGGCACCAGTTGGTCCGCCAGTTCGCGGTAACTGAGCCAGAAATTATTGTCGGTGTGGCGACGCCACGACCCGAGATGCACTTCATAAATTGAAATTGGCTGATCGAAGCCATTAGCGCGCTGGCGCGCAGGGCTAAGGGTGGTTTTTTCCGGTAACCCGCAAATCAGCGATGCCGTTTCCGGGCGCATTTGCGACTCAAACGCATACGGGTCGGCCTTCAGGCGCAGATGCCCGTCGGTATCAATCAGTTCGAATTTGTATAACTGCCCAGGGTGAGCGCCAGGGATAAAGAGTTCCCAAATCCCGCTTTCGCGGCGTAAACGCATCGGATGGCGACGGCCATCCCAATAGTTAAACTGGCCAACGACGGAAACACGGCGGGCGTTAGGTGCCCAAACGGAGAAACGCGTGCCGGTGACGCCATCCATCGTGTCGGCGTGCGCACCGAGAGTTTCATAAGGACGCAAATGCGTACCTTCGGACAACAGCCAACTATCCACTTCCTGGATTAGCGGCCCAAAGCGGTAAGGATCATCAATGAGATTTTCATGGCCATGCCACATGACGGCCAGTTGATAACGGAATGGATTTTTACGCCGGGGAATAACCCCGCAAAAGAAACCGCGCGAATCAAGGCAGTCTAATTTACCGACCTTCCCCCCAGTTTTTGGTTCGATAACCCACACTTCGGTGGCGTCAGGTAACAGGGCACGCACTTCCAGCCCGGCATCCGTTTTATGCATTCCCAGCAAGGAAAAAGGATCAGCAAAGTGACCCGCAATTAGCGCATTTATCACGTCTTTTTCTGGATGAACAGACATGGATTTTGTCCTGTTTTTTTGTCTTATCCTGACGCTACGCTTACGCGCTCAGGATAACGTTATCATTGACCCAACGGGCAGCGTAAATGAACTCCTGTAAGCTGCTCCGCCCAACAACCTATCAAGACGGTTTTTTCCGCCCTGAATAAAGCATAGCCAACGCGCTGTTTTACTCCTGAAAAATAATTAATAACGATCATACGCTCCATGTATGACGCGAAAAAAAAGGGGCTGCAATGCCCCTTATGTAAACAAGTGTACTTATGCGAGCAGACGCAACATTCTACGTAACGGTTCTGCAGCACCCCACAGAAGCTGGTCACCCACGGTGAACGCTGAAAGGAATTCAGGGCCCATATTGAGTTTACGCAGGCGTCCAACTGGCGTGGTCAGCGTGCCGGTGACGGCAGCAGGCGTCAGTTCGCGCATGGTGATCTCGCGATCGTTTGGCACCACTTTCGCCCACTCGTTATGCCCGGAAAGCATCGCTTCAATGGTTGGCAGAGAGACATCTTTCTTCAGTTTGATGGTGAATGCCTGGCTGTGGCAGCGCAATGCGCCCACGCGAACACACAAGCCATCAACTGGAATAATCGTGCCGGTGTTGAGGATTTTGTTAGTCTCAGCCTGGCCTTTCCACTCTTCGCGGGTCTGGCCGTTATCCAGTTGCTTGTCGATCCACGGGATCAGGCTTCCTGCTAGTGGCACGCCAAAGTTATCCGTTGGCAGGCCGCCGCTACGGGTCAAGTCAGTCACTTTGCGCTCGATGTCCAGAATGGCAGACGCAGGATCAGCCAGTTCAGCCGCAACGTGATTATGCAGTTGGCCCATCTGGCTCAGCAGTTCACGCATATGACGCGCACCGCCGCCGGACGCTGCCTGATAAGTCGCCACAGACACCCAGTCAACCAGGTCATTCGCAAACAAGCCGCCGAGGGACATCAGCATCAGGCTGACGGTACAGTTACCGCCAACAAAGGTTTTGACGCCGTTGTTCAGCCCTTCCTGAATGACGTGCTGGTTAATTGGGTCAAGAATGATGATGGCGTCATCTTTCATGCGCAGTGAAGAGGCGGCATCAATCCAGTAACCCTGCCAACCGCTTTCACGAAGCTTTGGATAGATTTCGTTGGTATAATCGCCGCCCTGGCAGGTAATGATAATATCCAGCGCTTTCAACGCTTCCAGGTCATAAGCATCTTGCAGGGTGCCATTATTCTGGCCTGCAAAAGACGGAGCCGCGAGGCCGAGCTGAGAAGTGGAGAAGAAAACCGGACGAATGGCGTCAAAGTCACGTTCCTCAACCATGCGCTGCATGAGAACGGAACCGACCATACCGCGCCAACCGATAAAACCAACATTTTTCATAGAGACTAATCCTGCGAAGAAGATGTGTGCGTTGTGTGCATTAATTGGAAACAGCCTTCACATTACAAAATGCTGCCAAAGTCGCAAGTGAAATTAATCAATGATATGCAAGCGATTAGAAATACAACTTATTAGAGACAATTATTCATGACCGAAATCATTTCTGCGGCAGTGCTGTTAATCCTGATTATGGACCCGCTGGGCAACCTGCCGATCTTTATGTCAGTACTCAAACATACCGAGCCAAAGCGCCGCCGCGCCATCATGATCCGCGAGCTGCTGATTGCGCTGATCATCATGCTGATTTTCTTATTCGCCGGGGAAAAAATTCTCGCATTCCTTAACTTACGCGCCGAAAGCGTTTCTATATCCGGCGGGATTATTCTGTTCCTGATTGCGATTAAAATGATTTTCCCAAGCCATGAAGGTAATGCCTCTGGCCTGCCTGCGGGTGAAGAACCGTTTATCGTGCCGCTGGCGATCCCGCTGGTTGCCGGACCGACGCTGCTGGCGACATTAATGTTGTTATCGCACCAGTATCCGAATCAGATGGGCCACTTAGTGATCGCGTTACTGCTGGCCTGGGGCGGCACCGTGGCGATTTTGCTGCAATCTTCGCTGTTCTTGCGCCTGCTGGGCGAGAAAGGTGTGAATGCGCTGGAACGCCTGATGGGCCTGGTGCTGGTGATGCTGGCAACGCAGATGTTCCTCGATGGCCTGCGGGTGTGGATGAAGGGATAAACTTGCGTCCCCTCTCCCCCAACTGTCTCTTGTACACATCTTTGAAGAACAGTTCCTGCCAATTCGGAGAAGGTTCCGTTCACCAGGCGATTGAATGTTTATGTCGCCACGAAACCGGTGAACGTCTTAGGGTGGCCACCGTCGCCACCCTAAGGACCCGGACTCCCGGCAAATAAATCGCCGCAAGCGGTAAACCTCCATTTAGCCTCCGTGTCAGGGTCAGTTGCGATTCGTTCCCGACGATCGCGCCCTCCAGCCGTTCCCGACGGCTGGACCCTGCCACCTGGAGTCAAAATGGAGGCGATTTAAGCCGGACCCGAAATTCAAGGTCAAAGTCATAAGCCAGAGCGGTTTTGACCTTGTTCCCGGCTTCGATCGCACCGTTTGCGGGAATTACAGAGATAACTGAACGCACGGGTGAACGGAAAACCTGCGGGGCTGACAGCCCTCAGGGAGAGAGTTAATTGTAGGGCGGGCAAGCGCAAGCGCCCCCGCCACAAACATTAAAGCTCGATAGCCATTCCCGCCTCGTACGAATCCGGTGTAATCACCACACCGTGTTCACCCGCTGCACTCTTGCCTTGCTTCACGCCTTTCACACTGCTGATATTACGCAGACACAGCGTCCAGTCTTTCGCCTGGCCTGCGCTTTGTACCCCCAGCGTATTGCCTTCGCGACGCACCTTCAGCGTGAAGACAACCGAACCGTCTGCCGCCGGGACTTCACAAATCGCCTCGCGGCCATCGTCCAGGTTAAACAGCTGGAAAGCGGTGCCTTCGTGCCACGCGTAATCTGGTTTCTGGTCATTATTACCCAGCGCCAACAGCGTATTGTCACGCACATAAACCGGCAGGCTCTGGAAATCATGCTGCTCTTTATGCCAGCGGCTACCTTGCGCTTGCTGGTTGTTGAGCAGATGCGTCCAGCGGCCTTCTGGCAGATAGAACTGCACGTCGCCCGCTTCACTAAACACCGGCGCAACCATCACTGACTCGCCCAACATGTACTGGCGGTCGAGATAATCGCAGCCCGGATCGTCCGGAAACTCCAGCATCATGGCGCGCATCATCGGCGTACCGAACTCTGCGGCAAATGCGGCCTGGCGATACAGGTACGGCATCATACGCGATTTCCACTGCGTGAAGTGGCGCACCACATCGCAGGCTTCGTCGTCATACGCCCATGGCACACGGTAGGATTTGCTGCCGTGCAGGCGGCTGTGGCTGGAAAGCAGCCCGAACGCGCACCAGCGTTTATAAACATGCGCCGGAGCGGTGTTTTCGAAGCCGCCAATATCGTGGCTCCAGAAACCAAAACCAGACATGCCGAGCGACAAACCACCGCGCAGACTTTCTGCCATTGACTCATAGTTGGCATAGCAGTCGCCGCCCCAGTGAACCGGGAATTGTTGTGCGCCAACGGAGGCCGAACGGGCAAACAGTACGGCTTCTTCGTCGCCCAGTTCCTGCTTGAGCACGTTCCACACCAGCTCGTTATAAATGAACGCGTAATGGTTATGCATTTTCTGCGGGTCGGAGCCATCGTGCCACACCACATCGGTTGGGATGCGCTCGCCGAAGTCAGTTTTGAAGCAATCCACACCCATGCGCACCAGGCGTTTCAGATGGCTTGCGTACCAGTCGCAAGCCGCCGGATTGGTGAAATCAACAATCGCCTGGCCTGGCTGCCATTTATCCCACTGCCACACCGCGCCGTTCGGGCGTTTCAGCAGATAGCCTTTTTCCATCCCTTCGCGGAACAGCGGGGATTTCTGGCCGATGTACGGGTTAATCCACACGCAGATTTTCAGACCACGCGCTTTCAGGCGTTTCAACATGCCTTCAGGATCGGGGAAGGTCACCGGGTCCCACTCGAAATCACACCACTGGAAGGCTTTCATCCAGAAGCAGTCGAAGTGGAACACGTGCAGCGGCAGGTTACGTTCGGCCATGCCGTCGATAAAACTATTCACCGTCGCTTCGTCGTAGTTGGTGGTAAAGGAAGTGGTGAGCCACAGGCCAAACGACCACGCTGGCGGCAGCGCCGGGCGGCCAGTGAAGCGGGTATAACGGTCGAGAACCGCTTTCGGCGTTGGGCCGTCAATCACGAAGTATTCGAGATATTCACCTGCCACGCTGAACTGCACTTTGGATACTTTTTCGGAACCAACTTCAAAGGAGACACATTCCGGATGATTCACCAGCACGCCGTAGCCACGGTTGGTGAGGTAGAACGGAATGTTTTTGTAAGATTGCTCGGTGCTGGTGCCGCCATCGCGGTTCCAGGTTTCCACCGTCTGGCCGTTTTTCACCAGCGCGGTAAAACGTTCGCCCAGACCATAAACCGTTTCGCCAACGCTCAAATCCAGGCGCTCGAACATGTGCGTGTTGCCGCTGTTAGCATCCTGCACATAACCGTTATTTTTCACCGCACTGCCGGTGATGCGCACGCCATCGCGCAGGAAATCCAGCGCCCATTCAACGCCTTTGGTGACACGCACCGCCAGATTGCCGCTTTTCAGCTCGGCAAACTCAGCGGTGTTTTGCATCGACACTTTCACGTCGTGCAACACGTTCAGCGGATAATGCGGGCCGTTATCCACCGCGCCCTGGAAATGCTCGATGCGCACACCGACAATCCCTTCCTGCGGGGAGAAAAAGCGTAGCGTGAACAGTGGAGTATCAAGCTGATTCCCCCGCTCGCGCACATCCTTCATGCCCGCATACACCACCATCTCATTACCCTGCTGTTCCACATCAAACACTTGCACCGGGTGGATAAGCGCTAAACCGGGCTGGATAAGCCAGTTACCGTCACTAATTTTCATTATGCCGTCCTTTTCAATGCTGAATTTTTTGGAAACGGTGTGCCCGTGGGTCTGGTGCGCACCTTCAAAAATGAATGTGAAAAATTCGATATCAAAGGTTGTAAAGCATCGGGGACGGACGATGAATTCTAATTTCTGGTTATCAGATTATGTTTCTTGATAAGTGTGAGCGGAGTCGCTCTCTTAGCAGACTAAGATTTAAGGAATGGATGTTTTTCGCGCGGTTTGATTGATCTGGCTAATAGTTTCAGAAGAATCATGGGGTAAAGGGGAAAGCATTGTTTGGTAAGGGGGAAAAACTGGGTATACTGCGCACCGCCTCCATGTAGCAATCGAGGCAAGGAAGATCGTCGTCTCCGGTGAGGCGGCTGGACTTCAAATCCAGTTGGTGCCGCCAGCGGTGCCGGGCAGGTTCAACTCCTGTGATCTTCCGCCACTCATTGTCCGAACACATCCGAAAAAGTCTTTTAAAATCATTAAATTCATCAAGTTAGCTCACCTCACCGTCCGTATAAGTCCGAGACAATCTCCCTAAATCCGTGAAAAATATGTATAGTATTGTGTATAAAATTTTTATACACATAATTCACTTATACACATGCCCCTGACTGACATACAAATCCGCCGCGCTAAGCCGCAAGACAAGGCCTATACCCTAAACGATGGACAAGGCTTATCTCTGCTCATCAATCCCGACGGAAGCAAAGGCTGGAGGTTCCGCTACCGGTTCGCAGGCAAAGCCCGTCTAATGTCCTTCGGTTCATATAGTCTCGTTTCACTTGCAGAGGCTCGCGAGAAACGCGATACAGCCCGAAAGCAGGTAGCAAACGGCATCGACCCCGTAGAAGAACGTAAAGCTCAAAAACTGGCACAGCAGCTCTCCACAGAAAACTCTTTCGAGGCTATTAGCCGGGAATGGCATACAAACAAAGCTGACCGCTGGACTGTGGCCTACCGGGAAGAAATCATTAAGACCTTTGAACAGGATGTTTTCCCGTTCATAGGGAACCGTCCAATCTCCGAAATTAAGCCGCTGGAATTGCTAGAGGTGCTACGTCGTATCGAAAAGCGTGGAGCTTTAGAGAAAACAAGGAAAGTGCGTCAACGTTGCGGCGAGGTTTTTCGCTACGCCATAATCACTGGCAGAGCTGAATATAACCCTGCACCAGATTTAGCTATCGCGCTGGCCGTTCCAAAGCAAAAAAATCATCCATTTTTATCCGCCGAAGAACTACCTCATTTTATCCGCGATCTCGAAGCGTACACAGGGAGCATCATAACTAAGAATGCAACGAAGATAATTATACTCACTGGAGTACGAACCCAAGAGCTACGGTTTGCTACGTGGGACGAAGTGGATCTCGAAAAAGGGTTATGGGAAATACCGGCAGAACGGATGAAAATGCGTAGGCCTCACGTCGTTCCATTATCCACTCAGGTAATTGACCTATTTAAGCAGCTCAAACCTATTACCGGCCACTACCCATACATTTTTATTGGCAGGAATAACCGCAGTAAACCAATCTGCAAGGAAAGTGTGACGCAAGTGATTGAGTTACTTGGCTACAAAGGACGTGCTACAGGTCACGGTTTCAGACATACAATGTCGACAATCCTACATGAACAGGGATTTGATAGTGCATGGATTGAGATGCAGTTGGCTCATGTAGATAAAAATAAAATAAGAGGGACCTACAATCATGCATTATATCTACCTCAACGAAAAAATATGCTCACATGGTATGCTGAGAAATGTTTCAATTCAGGGCTAAATGAAAATGATTAGTGAAAAAGTCATAATTAACGACCGAGGAATTAAAAACAGGTTAAAATCTGTAAAACCTTTTAGCGCAATATCCGAATATATTTGGAACGGATTCGATGCAAAAGCTGACCGTGTAGAACTAACTTGGGTAAGTAATGAATTAGGAACACTAGAGTCCCTATCCATCAAAGACAATGGAACAGGGATCGCTGAAACTGAACTGGATTTTAAATTTAAGCCGTTCCTGTCTTCAGAAAAAAGATCGAATACTGAACTAAAATATATTAGCTTAGTTCATGGAAAAAATGGTTTAGGGAGGCTTACTTTTCATAAATTTGCCCATAATGCCACTTGGAATACGACATTCCTAAGTAGTGACAATTCTCTTTATGACTATGCAATCACCATAAACTCTTCAAATTTAGATGACTTTTCTAAGAAGAATATTGTTATATCTGAATCTAAATGCACTGGTACGAATGTTGTATTCCAAAACATTGAAGGCATCTCTGACTTTTACGTTCAAGGCACTTTAATTCCATTCATTGAAAAAGAGTTTGCATGGTTTTTATTTTTATTTAAAGAACTAGGTTATGTTTTAAAAATTGGCAGCCATGTTATTCAGCCAGAAAGCATCATAAAAGACAGTGAGTCTTTCGAGATAATAATAGATGATATTGAATTTAGGGTTGAATACGTTAGATG
>NZ_JAHWLU010000059.1:0-28933 GCF_022134725.1 Buttiauxella sp. S19-1 | reverse complement strand
CCCGCTTCGTGACGAAACACACTGATGTGCTCCGTGGTGGTTCCAGTCGATACATTCGGATTAAAGGGAAAGGCATCCTGCCGCCTGCGCAGGCCGGTCACATCATCAGTCAGCATCAGCCGCTGCCCCCCTTCCGGGGAGACGTCGTCAAAGAAGAAAATGCCTTCTTCGGCCCACAGTCTGGATAAAAAAGCGAAGTCACTTTCACCATACTGGGCGCAGAACTCGCGGGCCGGATGGGATTCATAAAACACCGACGTCCAGTTGGTGACGCCGTTTTCTGCCAGCAACGTGGCGGTGATGGTCTGAATATCCTGCTGCTGGAAGATGCGGAAGTTCTGGCGCAGACCGCAGCGCCACAGGGGAGGATGAATGCGCAGGGAGTACTGCATCTGCCAGCCGTTGTGCTCGCTCATGCCGAAGGTGGCAATAATGCCGCTGACATGGCGCAGGACTTTCTGCCCCTGCCAGAGCGTCAGGGTGACGTTTTTCTCCAGCAACGGGTCAGCCGTCTGGCGGAAAGACTTACTGGCGACGTCAGCATCGAGGACAAATGCAGCGGAGTTATGCTGCAGCAGGCGAAAGCTCACCACCGCAAAAGTGTCCGGCTCCATCCCTTCCACCTCCAGTGTGAAACGCAGTCCTTTTAATGACACAGCGCTCTCCCTGATGTAGAGAAAACGGATCCATGAAACGCATCAGATGCCATCATGTTATTCCTTTAATTTAGATGGAGTTATTAGCCTGAATGTATGATTCAATTTCACACATAATTCAAACAAATATAATAAAATCAATATGATAATTAAAAAGAAAGGTAGGCTTAATCAGAGGATTGATCAGTGAGCGAGGTCACATTCGGAGATGTTAGGAAATGAACCCGCAGGAGGTTACGGGCATTTGTGGTATTGCAGGATAGGGGGAAAGGATCCCCCATTCACACACAGTGAGGCTTAGGGCAACTCCACGCGCTTTAACGTCTGATAGCCACTCCACACCCGCGTCAATGTTGTCATCCAGCACAATGCTCCAAACACCCACGCAAACCAAACGAACCACTGCGGGAACAGGCAACTCAGCACAAACAACGCGATAGTTTCCGTGCCTTCCGTCAAGCCGCCGAGGTAATAAAACGATTTGTGCGCATAGCCGGGGTTATCAAGTTGATGCTTTTGCGCCACCGCAGCAAAGGCCAGGAAACTGCTGCCGGTGCCAATAAATGCGAACAGTAGCCAACCACCCGCCAGCGCATTTTGTGCAGGGTCGGCAAGAATAAAACCAAACGGCACCAGCGCGTAAAACAGAAAATCCAGCGCAATATCCAGAAACCCGCCCGCATCGGTCAGGCCGCGTCGTCGCGCCAGCGCACCGTCTAAACCATCAAACAAGCGGTTGAGCACAATCGCCACCAGTGCTGCGCTATACCACTGCAATGCCAGAAACGGTAATGCCAGCACGCCGATAGCAAAACCAAACAGCGTCAGCCCGTCTGGCGTGATAGTCGGTTTATCCAGGGTTTGCGCCACACGCTCAAGCAACGGTTTAACACGGGGATGAAGGTAACTATCAAACATGTGGCGGCTTCTCAGTCGGGGTGACGCATAACCCTTGCGCCGGAATATCCAGTGCAGCATTAAAGCGGGCTGACAGGTTTTGAAACGCAACTAGTGCTGTTAATTCAGTGATAGCTTTGTCATCGAAATGGACTTTCAATTCACCTTTCAACGCATCACTGATATTCGGCGGAGTGGCTGTCATCGCATCTGCGTAGGCCAGTGCTGCCTGTTCTTTGGCAGTGAATAGCGTTTCTTCATGCCAGTTGGCGACCGCCAGCACTTTGTCCATCGAACCGCTGCGTTCAGCCAGTCGCAGGCTATTGGCATCAATACAGAATTCGCAGCAGCATTGTTGGGAAACGCGCGTCATCACCAGCGAACGGACGATGGGATCGATGCCGGAACGCCGTCTTTCAAGGAACCCGACAAACAGTGCCACCAGCCAGAATAAATACGGGAAACGTCCCCACCAGCGTGTGGGGTTCAGCACCGAGCCGAAATGTTTTTTTTGCATGGCAACAATGGGCCGTAAACTGGCGGGCAGCGCATCAAGTGGCGGTACCCATGGGGATCTGTTTTTATTCATCATTCGGGAAGAGCTTCAGATAATCTTTGGTGGCGCGTATTATGCCACGCCCATAGATAAAGAACGGACCGGTATCATGAAAACCATTGATGTTGTTGCGGCAATCATCGAGCAGGACGGTAAAATTTTGCTCGCACGTCGCCCGGAAAGTGGCGACCAAGCCGGTTTATGGGAATTTCCTGGCGGCAAGGTGGATGCCAATGAATCACAACCGGCGGCGCTTGCGCGGGAACTGGAAGAAGAGTTGGCGATTAAAGCGGTGGTGGGCGATTACGTTGCCAGCCACCAGCGAGAAGTGTCCGGGCGAATCATTCATCTTCATGCGTGGCATGTAAGCGAATTCAGCGGTGAATTGACCGCGCTTTGCCACAGTGAACTGGTCTGGTGTTTACCTGCCGAGGCGTTTGATTACCCGCTTGCCCCGGCAGATATCCCATTACTTAAAGCGTTTATGGCCTTACGCGATGCCAGACTAAAGGATTCGTGCTAAGCGTTTTTTCATCACGCTGGCATTGCAGTAAAACGCCGCCCTCGGCTTTTACCACCGCCCCTTCAGAATAATTTTGATCCTGGTAGATGCAGCACTGGCTGCACGGTGCTGCTCGTTGGCCCTGAGTACTGAAGACTTCCGGAGGTACCGAGATATCTACCTGTGGATCAAGACGCTGCGCCATCCCCGGCAGGCTTATCATCAGCAGCACGGCGGCGGCGAGCAGGCTTTTTAGTCGCATCATCACTTCCCTCTTTTTTCGCCCATTGTTTACGCGTTTTTTTCTGCTCGTCAGGGGCTTTAACCCCTTTAAAAGCATGATGCACTGGTTTGGTTCGCGCCTGATGAATCAGGTCATATAGCGTTTGCACCAGCGGCTGCATGAAGTCCTGGTAACGACACTGTTTTTCACTAATTTGTGTCAGCGTCGATTCCCACTGCGCCGTCATATCTGGCCGTGCCGCCAGTTCAGGGAGCGAGTGAATCAAGGCCCGTCCGGCATCCGAAGAGTGGATATAACGCCCTTTCTTCACCAGGAAGGTGCGTTTAAACAGCAATTCGATAATCCCCGCACGGGTCGCTTCAGTGCCTAGTCCGTCCGTCGCGCGCAGGATCTTTTTAAGATCTTTATCCTGCACAAAACGAGCAATCCCGGTCATCGCTGAGAGCAACGTCGCATCCGTGAAATGGCGCGGCGGTTGAGTCTGGCGTTCTATCACTTCGCCTTTTTCACACAGCAATTCATCGCCTTTAGCGACCACTGGCAACGGCGTACCGTCGTTCTCTTCATCGCGCTCTTTACCACCCAGCAACGTGCGCCAGCCAGCTTCCGCCAGGAAACGCGCTTTGGCGTTAAACTTGCCGCCAGCAATATCGAGATCGATAGTGCATTTGCGGAACACCGCATCGGCACAGAACTGCATTAAGTATTGTCGGGCGATCAGGTTGTAAACTTTAGCTTCATTTTCAGAAAGCGAAATTTTGGAGCTGCGCGCAGTGGGAATGATTGCGTGGTGCGCGTCGACTTTTTTGTCGTCCCAGCAGCGGTTGCGCAAATCCGTATTTAACGCCGGTTGTGGCAGCAAATCGGGCTGATGAATGCTTATCGCATTCAGTACCGCATGGCGGCCAGCAAAATGCTCTTCCGGTAAGTAACGGCAATCCGAACGCGGATAAGTGATAAGTTTGTGCGTTTCGTAGAGTTTCTGGCAGATATCCAGCACGTTCTGCGCACTGACACCAAACCGTTTGGCCGCCTCAATTTGCAAGGTCGAGAGCGAAAACGGTAACGGGGCGACTTCTGATTCCCGTTTATCATTATACGCCGTGACGATGGCTGGCTGTCCGCCGATGCGGTTGACCACATGATCTGCCAGCGGGCGATGCAGCAAGCGCCCTTCTTCATCCTGATAGGGTTCACAAGACTCGCTCGGCTGCCATGTTGCGACAAAACGTTCATCGGCTGGCGTGACGATGTGCGCTTTCACTTCAAAGAAGTCTTTGGCGACGAAATTCTCGATTTCTTCATCACGACGCACCACTAAACCCAGTACTGGGGTTTGTACACGCCCGACCGAAAGCACCCCTTGATAACCCGCGTTACGCCCAAGAATGGTGTAGGCGCGGGTCATATTGATGCCGTAAAGCCAGTCAGCTCGTGCTCGCGCCAGTGCTGAAACACACAGCGGGATGAACTCGCTATTGGAACGCAGGCGAGTAATTGCACGTTCAACTGCCTGCGGGTTAAGGTCGTTAATCAGGCAGCGCTGTACTTGCTGGCGCTTTTCCGGCGCCAGTTGCAAGTAGTCGAGAACCTCATCCACCAGCAGTTGCCCTTCGCGATCCGGGTCACCTGCGTGAACCACTTCGTCGGCTTGCACCAACAGTTTTTTGATAGCGTTGAGCTGTTTGGTGACCGATGGGCGCGGCTGCAATTGCCATTTTTCCGGCACAATCGGCAAGTCAGCCAGATTCCAGCGTGCGTAACGCCCGTCGTAAGCATCCGGCTGAGCCTGTTCCAACAAGTGACCGATGCACCAGGTCACGACTTGCCCATTACCACACTCAATGAAGCCATCACCCCGACGATGAGGTTTAGGCAGCACGTCAGCAATAGCGCGAGCGAGGCTGGGTTTTTCGGCAATAAACAGACGCATCCGACTAGCGAATCTCAATCATCGGGCGGCCGCCACGAGCGGTTTTTAGCTCGCCAATGGCAGTCAGCGTGATGCCATTTTTTTCAGCAACTGCCGCCACCGCAGCTTCAGCATCCGCCTCAACAGCCAGCAACAAGCCACCGGAAGTTTGCGGGTCACAAAGCAAATCACGCTGCGCTTCGCTCATTTCACCCATTAAGTAGCCATAGCTGGCGAAGTTACGCGAGGTGCCACCGGGTACGCAGCCCTGGGCGATATAGGCTTCAACGTCTGGCAATTTAGGGACTTTATCGAACCAGATTTCGGCCTGGACACCCGCACCACGGCACATTTCGCTCAGGTGGCCCAGCAGGCCAAAACCCGTGACGTCAGTCATCGCCGTGACGCCTTCGATATCAGCAAACTCAGCGCCAGGTTTGTTGAGCTGGCACATGATTTCTGCCGCGAGGCCGTAATGTTCTGGTTTGAGCAGCGATTTTTTCTCAGCGGTAGTCAACACGCCGATGCCGAGTGGCTTGGTGAGGAAGAGTTTGCAACCTGGTGTCGCGGAGCTGTTTTTCTTCACACGATCGGTTGGCACAATGCCGGTGACGGCAAGGCCAAAGATAGGTTCTGGCGCGTCGATTGAGTGGCCGCCCGCCAGAGAAATCCCGGCTTGCTGGCAAACAAAACGCCCGCCTTCAATCACTTTACGGGCGATTTCAGGAGCCAGGGTGTTGATCGGCCAGCCCAGAATAGCGATAGCCATAATCGGTTTGCCGCCCATCGCGTAGATGTCGCTAATAGCGTTAGTGGCGGCAATGCGCCCAAAGTCAAAAGGATCGTCGACGATCGGCATAAAGAAGTCGGTGGTGCTGATGACACAAGTGCCGTTGCCGAGATCGTAAACCGCCGCGTCATCACTGGTTTCGTTTCCAACCAGCAAGTTTGGGTCGACAAATTTGCTCTGCTCAGATTGCAGAATAGTTTGCAGGACTTTCGGGGAAATTTTGCAGCCGCAACCAGCTCCGTGGCTGTACTGCGTCAAACGAACGGTTTGCTCACTCATAGACTACTCCTGTCATTGGCAATCGCTCTATGGTAGCGCTCAATTCAACGAGTAGTAAGACCGCATGTCTGAATTGCCCCATTCCTGGTCACAATCCAGACAGGTTTTGATTGTTTGCTTAGAATTTGCGCACAAACGGAGTGATGTCTGGCACGCTGACCGTAGTAGAGGCTTTGAGTTGCGGGGTACCCAAATACAAGAAACCGACCACTTCATCTTGCTCACGGCAATGAAGTGCTTCACGAACCGCTTCGCTTTCAGTCCAGATACCGGTGCGCCAGATGCCGTTGTAGCCCTGAGCGACTGCTGCCATCTGCATTGCCATCACCGCGCAACCCGCAGAAACCACTTGCTCCCAGACCGGGACTTTATGGTTGTCATCACAATATGCCACCACAGCGATAATCATCGGTGCGCGGAATGGTGCGGTACGTGCCTTTTCAATGCCCTTCTCGTCAAGCTCTTCAGCAATAGCGGCTTGTTCCAGCACGTGGCTGAAGCGGTCGCGGCCTTCGCCTTCAATCACAATGAAGCGCCACGGCTGCAAGGTTCCGTGGTCAGGCGCGCGCATACCGGCACGAATAATGTTTTCCAGAATTTCGCCCGCAGGAGCGGGTTCCACCAGGCGCGAAGCACTGCGACGGTGAAGAAGTAGTTCAAGTGCATCCATTTGATAACTCCTGTCATGATTTTAATCAGCGAAACTAACACGACTGTAGATTTTGTTACAGCACACGGCAGATTTCCTACTGACATTTGCCCTGGGGGTATTTAGGATAGCAATCACTTTAGCTATACCTCAGCTAAAACTGGGTAATTCGGAGAATACATGCGCACTATCGGGCGGTTTATTGCCGGTTTCTTTAAGTGGACCTGGCGTCTGCTTAACTTTATTCGAGAGTTTATTCTCAATCTCTTTTTTGTACTGCTGGTGTTGGTTGGTGTTGGGATCTGGGCACAGATTAATAGTGCCCCAGCAGAGCCTGCACGCGGCGCGTTATTGATGGATATCACCGGTGTGGTGGTCGATAAGCCGTCGGTCAGTAATAAATTAGGTGTCATTGGCCGTCAGTTGCTCGGCGCCAGTTCTGACCGCTTGCAAGAAAACTCGCTGTTTGATGTGGTCGATACCATTCGTCAGGCGAAAGACGACCGCAATATCACCGGTATTGTGCTGGATTTAAAAGATTTTGCAGGTGGTGATCAGCCGTCTATGCAGTACATCGGTAAGGCGCTGCGCGAATTCCGCGACAGTGGTAAGCCGGTTTATGCCGTAGGTGATAGCTACAACCAGGGGCAATATTATCTGGCAAGCTTCGCTAATAAAATCTGGATGTCGCCACAAGGCGTGGTGGACTTACACGGCTTTGCTACGAATTCGCTGTATTACAAAACGCTGCTCGATAAGCTGAAAGTGTCCACGCATATCTTCCGCGTTGGGACTTATAAGTCTGCTGTCGAACCGTTTATTCGTGACGATATGTCCCCTGCGGCGCGTGAAGCCGATAGCCGCTGGATTGGTGAACTTTGGCAAAACTACCTGGGCACCATTGCGGCTAACCGCCAGATTACGGCACAGCAGGTGTTCCCTGGGGCGCAAGGTTTGCTCGATAACCTGCAAAAACTCGGCGGCGACACCGCAAAATACGCGCTGGATAACAAACTGGTTGATGAACTGGCGAGTAGCGCGGCGGTAGATAAAGCGATGATCAAGCAGTTCGGCTGGAACAAAGAAAGCAAAGATTTCAGCTACACCAGCATGTATGACTATGTGGTGAAAAAGCCTGAGGATAAAGGTGACGCGATTGCGGTGATCCTCGCAGATGGCGCCATCATGGACGGCCAGGAAACTCCGGGTCAGGTCGGCGGTGATACCACGGCGTTGCAAATCCGCGAAGCGCGTCTTGATCCTAAAGTGAAGGCGATTGTACTGCGCGTCAACAGCCCTGGTGGCAGTGTGAGCGCGTCAGAAGTGATTCGTGATGAACTGGAAGCCGCACGTGAAGCCGGTAAGCCGATTGTCGTTTCGATGGGCGGTATGGCGGCATCTGGCGGTTACTGGATTTCCACGCCAGCCAATTATATTGTCGCAAGCCCCAATACCTTGACCGGTTCAATCGGTATCTTTGGGGTGATTAATACCGTGGAAAACAGCCTCGATTCGATTGGTGTTCACACGGATGGCGTGGCGACTTCGGCCCTGGCCGACGTCGCGGTGACGAAGTCGTTACCACCGGAAGTCCAGCAGATGATGCAGTTGACCATCGAAAATGGCTATAAGCGTTTTATCAATCTGGTGGCTGATTCTCGTAAGAAAACGCCAGAGCAAATTGATGAAATCGCGCAGGGCCATGTCTGGACTGGGCAGGATGCCAAAGCTAACGGCCTGGTCGATAGCCTGGGTGATTTCGACGATGCGGTGGCAAAAGCCGCTGAACTGGCGAAGCTGAAAACCTGGCATCTGGATTTCTGGAAAGATGATCCAAGCTTCCTGGATATGGTGTTCGAGAGCATGAGCGGCTCGGTACGCGCCATGTTGCCGCAAGCGTTACAAGCGTATTTGCCTGCACCACTGGCGGATGCGGCTCTGGCGGTGAAAGCGCAAAACGATAAGTTTGGCACCATGAATGATCCGCAGAATCGCTATGCCTTCTGCCTCACCTGTGGTGATGTGCGATAATAATATCAACATCAGCCCGGTATTCACCGGGCTGATTTTTTTGCCCTGCCGTCTTATACTGCGCCCCATTGTGTAAAAGCCCTGAGTTCACTCATGCAAAAGAAATCCATCTACGTTGCCTACACCGGCGGTACTATCGGTATGCAGCGCTCAGAACACGGTTACATTCCTGTCTCCGGTCACTTACAACGCCAGCTGGCTTTGATGCCAGAATTCCATCGCCCGGAAATGCCTGATTTCACCATTCATGAATATCAGCCGCTAATGGACTCTTCCGATATGACACCGGAAGACTGGCAGCACATTGCTGATGACATCAAAGCGCATTACGACGAGTACGATGGTTTCGTGATCCTTCATGGTACCGACACCATGGCATTCACCGCCTCGGCGTTGTCGTTTATGCTGGAAAACCTCGGTAAACCGGTCATTGTAACTGGCTCACAGATTCCATTGGCCGAGCTGCGTTCTGATGGGCAAATTAACCTGCTCAACTCACTTTATGTTGCGGCAAACTTCCCGATAAACGAAGTGACGCTGTTCTTCAACAATCGACTATACCGTGGCAACCGCACCACCAAAGCCCATGCCGACGGTTTTGATGCATTCGCCTCGCCGAATCTTGCACCGTTGCTTGAAGCCGGGATTCACATTCGCCGTCTGAATACTCCTGCCGCACCACACGGTGAAGGCGAGTTAATCGTTCATCCGATCACTCCACAACCGATTGGCGTGGTGACGATTTACCCGGGTATTTCTGCGGATGTGGTCGGTAATTTCTTACGCCAGCCTGTGAAAGCGTTGATCCTGCGTTCTTACGGCGTGGGCAATGCTCCACAGCACGGGGCGTTCCTCAAAGAGTTACAAGAGGCCTGTTCACGCGGCATTGTGGTGGTCAACCTGACGCAATGTATGTCCGGTAAAGTGAATATGGGTGGCTACGCGACCGGTAATGCGTTGGCTCAAGCAGGTGTTATTAGCGGCTACGATATGACGGTAGAGGCGACACTGACTAAACTGCACTATCTACTCAGCCAAAATCTGGATGCTCAGACTATTCGTGAGGCGATGTCACGCAACTTACGCGGCGAACTCACCCCTGACGAGTAAGGAGAAGCCATGCAACGCGCGTTAGTGATAGTCGATTTACAAAATGATTTTTGCGCCGGTGGGGCGCTTGCTGTGCCTGAGGGTGACAGCACGATTGATGTGGCGAACGCGTTAATCGCGCATTGTAAAGCCCGTGGTGACGCGGTGCTTGCCACACAAGACTGGCATCCGGCAGATCACGGTAGTTTTGCCCGCGTGCAAAAAGCTGAGCCTTATACGCAGGGGAAACTCGACGGGCTGAAACAAACCTGGTGGCCGGATCATTGTGTTCAGAACAGTGAAGGCGCGGAACTTCACCCCTTGCTTAATGCGCAGGAAATCGACGCTATTTTTCAAAAGGGCGAAAATCGCCTCGTTGATAGCTACAGTGGTTTTTTCGACAATGGACATCGCCAGAAAACCCAGCTCGACGATTGGTTATTCCGCCACGAGATTAAACAGCTGATTGTGGTTGGGCTAGCGACGGATTATTGCGTCAAGTTCACGGTACTGGATGCGTTGTCGTTGGGTTATGAAGTTACGGTTATCACTGATGGTTGCCGTGGCGTGAATCTGCATCCGCAAGACAGCCTGCGGGCGTTCCAGGATATGTCAGCGGCTGGCGCTACGCTGATGACACTCGCTGATTTTACTTACTAATTTACTCCAGGGCGTAAAAGCGCCCTTTCCCCTTTTTTCGATTCCGCTCTCATTCTGAACTTTTAGTGCTCGCTCATTGATGAGAGCGCTCTCATAATCAAGTTGCTTATTTATACAGCATTTTAGCTGTATTTCTTATTTGTCCGTCAAAGAGGAACTCCCCAATGGTTTTCACGCGTAAGCTGCTGCCGTTGCTGGCAGTGATACAAATCGCTTGTGCTGGTGTGGCTCAGGCAAGCTCTTACCTCTCGGTAGGTTATTTCAACGGTGGCGGTGATGTCACTGCCGGGCCCGGTGGTGATATCGATAAACTCGATGTCCGCCAGATTACCCATCTCAACTACTCGTTTGGCCTGATCTATAACGATGAAAAAGATGAGACTAATCCTGCGTTAAAAGATGCCTCTAAACTTCACCAAATCTGGCTTTCACCAAAAGTGATGTCTGACCTTGAGAAAATCCCTGCGCTGCGTAAACAGAATCCACAACTGAAAGTCCTGCTTTCAGTCGGCGGCTGGGGCGCGCGTGGTTTCTCTGGGGCGGCGGCTACACCTGAAAATCGCACCGTTTTTATCCGTTCGGTACAGGATGTGATCAAGCGTTACGGTCTGGATGGTATCGATCTGGACTGGGAGTATCCGGTGAATGGCGCGTGGGGGCTGGTGGCAAGCCTTCCAGAAGATCGCGCTAATTTCACCGCATTGCTAAATGAACTGCGTGCAGCACTTGGCAAAGAGAAACTGCTGACAATTGCTGTCGGCGCGAACGTGAAAAGCCCAACCGAATGGGTGGATGTGAAAGCCATTGCGCCTGCGCTGGATTACATCAACCTGATGACTTACGACATGGCGTATGGCACTCAGTACTTCAACGCCAATCTGTATGATTCGAAAACCTGGCCAACCGTGGCGGCTGCTGACAAATATAACGTGAATTTCGTGGTCGATAATTATATTAAAGCTGGCTTAAAACCCGCGCAGATGAACCTCGGCATCGGTTTCTATGGCCGCATTCCTAAACGCGCCACTGAGCCAGGTATTGACTGGGATAAACCAGACGCGGCTAAAAACCCGGTCACTCAACCCTATTTCGGCGATAGCGAGAAAGCGCTGTTTATGTCCTTAGGCGTTGACCTGACTAAAGACAGTTACATGAAATATAACGATATTGTTAGCAAAATGCTTAACGACCCGCAAAAGCGCTTCACTGAAAACTGGGATGATGACGCGCATGTCCCCTACTTGACCGTCAAGTCAGCCGAAGGGAAGCCGTTGTTAGCCATCTCTTATGAGAACCCACGTTCTGTGGCAATCAAAGCAGAGTACATCAAAGCGAAAGGCTTAGGTGGCGCGATGTTCTGGGAGTATGGCGCGGATGACAACAACCGCCTGGCAAAAGAGTTAGCCAAAGATTTAGGGATTAAAACGGAGCATTAACGTCGTTATTCGGTGGGTGACGCAAGCTTACCCACCCTACTCGATCTGTCCCCTCTCCCATTGGGAGAGGGTCAGGGAGAGGGAGAAAAAACAACTCGTTACAGCTTCACGGTCAAAATCGGCGCGGGTTCGATACCAAACTCGGCTTTCAGTTGCTGCTTACTCTTCATCACGATATTGCCATCGGTGCCGATGGTCATATGTTGCGGGTCAGTGTTATGACGCGTCTGCCACATCATCACTAATTGCAAACTGTTCTCTTTTTGGTCGGGTGTCAGTGCCACACCGTCTGGCCATTTCCCCAGCTCAACGGCGGTCACCAGACGTTGATAAACTTCCGGTGTCATTGCTTCTAACATTTCATCCAGGTTCATCATGCGGCAAGTTCCTGTGGAATAATTTGCTGAATCGATTTTTCAGCCTTCGATTTGCTCACCGTTTTTATCATCGGTGAAGTTCAACGAAGCTGAATTTACGCAGTATCGCTCACCCGTTGGCTGAGGGCCATCCGGGAAGACATGACCTAAATGGGCTTCGCAATTGTTACAACGGATTTCTACCCGTTCCATGCCGTGTGAAAAGTCCTTGATATAACGGATTGCGTTGTCACTCACCGGCTCATAGAAGCTAGGCCAGCCGCAGCCTGAGTCATACTTGGACTCTGACATAAACAACGGTGCGTCGCAGACCAGACAGTGATAGACACCTTCCCGCTTGTTATGCAGCAGACGACCGGAAAACGGTGGCTCAGTGCCATGCTTCTGGGTGACATACAACTGCATCTCAGAAAGGTTTTTTTTCGATAAATCAGGAGGTAATTGGTTAGCCATATGCGTACATCTCGGGCAGTGGGTACTGTAACTGATAACAGCATGATTCTAACAAAAAATTAACAACACCGTGCGGTTTTTTGTTCTAAACTTAGCCCTGAATTTCTGGCTCAGCGCCATTTGTGATCGGTGTCACATTCTTGTTGGAATTGATCTTTAAAATTCCTTGTATCATCCCCATTTGGATATAGAGCCAAAAGGGGAGCGCGAGGCGGTTCAGTCGTTCAAATGATGTCCATAGGATTGATTTGTCGCAATGATTGACACGATTCCGCTTGACGCTGAGTAAGGTTTTTGTAATTTTACAGGCAACTTTTATTCACTAACAAATAGCTGGTGGAATATATGACTATCAAAGTAGGTATCAACGGTTTTGGCCGTATCGGCCGTATTGTTTTCCGTGCTGCTCAGGAACGTTCTGACATCGAGATCGTTGCAATCAACGACCTGTTAGACGCTGAATACATGGCTTACATGCTGAAGTACGACTCAACTCACGGTCGTTTCAACGGCACTGTAGAAGTCAAAGACGGCCACCTGGTTGTTAACGGCAAAACTATCCGTGTTACCGCAGAACGTGACCCGGCTAACCTGAAGTGGAACGAAGTCAACGTTGATGTAGTTGCTGAAGCAACTGGTCTGTTCCTGACTGACGAAACCGCTCGTAAGCACATCACTGCTGGCGCGAAAAAGGTTGTTCTGACTGGTCCTTCTAAAGACAGCACTCCTATGTTCGTTCGTGGTGCTAACTTCGAAAAATATGCTGGCCAGGATATCGTTTCTAACGCATCTTGCACCACTAACTGCCTGGCTCCACTGGCTAAAGTTATCAACGACAACTTCGGTATCGTTGAAGGCCTGATGACCACTGTTCACGCAACTACTGCTACTCAGAAAACTGTTGATGGCCCGTCTCATAAAGACTGGCGCGGCGGTCGTGGCGCAGCTCAGAACATCATCCCTTCTTCTACCGGTGCTGCTAAAGCTGTAGGCGTTGTACTGCCAGAGCTGAACGGTAAAATCACTGGTATGGCGTTCCGTGTTCCAACTCCAAACGTGTCTGTTGTTGACCTGACCGTTCGTCTGGAAAAAGCGGCTACCTACGAAGAAATCAAGAAAGCAATGAAAGCGGCTTCTGAAGGCGCAATGAAAGGCGTTCTGGGTTACACCGAAGACGACGTTGTTTCTACTGATTTCAACGGCGAAATCTGCACTTCCGTGTTCGATGCTAAAGCTGGTATCGCACTGAACGACAAATTTGTGAAACTGGTTTCCTGGTACGACAACGAAACTGGCTACTCTCACAAAGTACTGGATCTGATTGCTCACATCTCCAAATAAGTTGAGATGAGTGATTAATCCTGAAGGGCGACTGTGGTCGCCCTTTTTTTTCGCCTTTGATCGATAGGTTGAACAAATGATTAATAAAATTTTTGCCCTTCCGGTTATTGAACAAATCACCTCTTCTGTGTCTCGCCGCCAAATTGACGAGCTGGAAGTTATCGTTGTTGACCATCCACAAGCTCGCGGTTCTGTGACATTGCAAGGCGCGCACCTGCTGTCATGGAAACCTGCTGGTGAAGAAGAAGTGCTTTGGCTGAGCGACAACACCCCATTCCAGGACGGTAAAGCCATTCGTGGTGGTGTGCCAATCTGCTGGCCATGGTTTGGCCCTGCCGCGCAATCAGACTTACCCGCGCACGGTTTTGCCCGTAACTTGCCATGGGCTTTGAGCGCACATAACGAAGATGAAAGCGGCGTTTCTCTGACTTTCGAATTACAAAGCAGCGATGCAACGCGTAAATTCTGGCCACACGATTTCACCCTGTATGCACGTTACAAACTGGGTAAAACCTGTGAGATGGAACTGGAAGCGCACGGCGAATTCGAGGTTAACTCCGCACTACACACTTACTTTAATGTTGGCGATATTGCTGATGTGAAAGTGAGCGGGCTGGGTAAAAAATATATCGATAAAGTGCTTAATGCTTCTGAAGGCCAGTTAACTGACGGCGTGCAGACCTTCCCGGACCGTACTGACCGTGTGTATCTGGAACCAGAAGAGTGCAGCGTTATCCATGATGCAAGCCTGAACCGCACTATCAATGTTGTACATCACCATCACGTTAACGTGGTTGGCTGGAACCCTGGCCCGGCATTGTCTGCTTCTATGGCAGATATGCCAGACGATGGTTACAAGACTTTCGTTTGTGTCGAAACGGCCTGCGCAAGCGCACCGCAGAAAGCAACTGCAGATAAACCTGCACGCTTAGCGGCGACACTGAGCGTCGCGAAAAAAGCTTAAACCATATCTAAAGGCGTTTTGCGGCCCGGTGCCGGGAACGCCTTTTCCATCAAAGTGATTTCTTCCTGCTTCAATGTAATCTCAAGCGCCAGGGCATTTTCTTTGACATGCGCCACACTGCCTGCTTTTGGAATTGCGACCACGTCTTCATGATGAATGACCCACGCCAGCAGTAACTGCGCAACCGTCATCCCTTTTTGCTGTGCAAGATCATTAAGCACAGGATGGTTCATCAACCCACTACGCAAACGGCCTGCTTGTGCTAACGGGCAATAAGCCATCACCGGCATTTTTTGCTGCTGGCACCAGGGAAGTAAATCATGCTCAATGCCACGTGAGGCAAGATGATAAAGCACCTGATTGGTGGCACATTCGCGCCCCCCCGTAACACGCCACAACTCCTGCATATCTGCATAGTCGAGGTTTGAAACACCCCAACGACGAATTTTGCCCTGTTGCACCAGTTGCTGCATAACGCTGACCGTATCTTCCAGTGCAATATCCCCGCGCCAGTGCAGCAAATAAAGATCGAGATAATCCGTTTTTAGCCGTTTCAGGCTCTGCTCGCAGGCCTGAATAGCGCTCGGCCCAGCGGCATTCCAGGGGTAGACTTTCGAAACGAGGTAAACCTCATCACGCCTGCCGCTAATAGCTTCACCCACAACTTTTTCTGCCCCACCATTGGCATACATTTCTGCCGTGTCGATGAGAGTCAGGCCGAGATCGATGCCCGCTCTTAGTGCATTCACCTCTTCGACATATTGCGCAGACTTTTCCCCCATATACCAGGTGCCTTGCCCAATTGCCGGTAGCGGTTGTGTTCCAGAAAAGATTATTTGTTTTGCCATCACATCCCCCTTAACTAGTTGCACCACCATAATGCAAACGGGGCGCAAGCGCCCCGGATAAGTGCATAAATTGCACTGCGTTAGTGCGCGACTAAAAACTATACGTAATGCCTGTCATCAAAATTCCCGTCCACTCTTTATCAATCATCGGGCTATCGGTGACTTCATTAGCCAGGTGCACGTAGCGACCCATACCGAAGACGTTCCAGCTATCTGTCAGCCTATAGTTTACAGACAGTTCAACGTACGGTGCCCAGCTGCTATCCGGGTCATAGGAATCTAAACCGCTGCGCTGCGACTCACTCTTAGTGATGCCATAGTAATATTCATTCTGGTTTTCGCTGCTCAAGGTTATCCCGATACCAGGCGTAAACGTCAATCTGTCGCTGTTGTAGCGATACAACCAGGCGGTATCCCAGTTTACGCCGTTGCTATTGCCCAACGTGTCACCCGCCAGCACAGTGCGCAAGAAACCATATTGCGTGTTATGTACATAAGAAAGCCCGGCCATCAGAGTCGCTTTGCGATTATCCAACTGGCGCATGCTTTTAGAGTCGCTGTCTTTCGCTCGGAAGAAGATCGGCGAATAGTAGGTAATGATGGAAAGCTTGTCAGCCTGGTCATTCCACAAGTAGTAACCTGCGGTTAAGCCACGCAGGTAGAAACTCTCCCCCTCATAACCCACCATTGGGATCGGATACAAACGGTCTTGATCGCCTTTGTACATGTTAGGCGTTACCAGAGCTGCCGCCCCTACAGACCAGGGGCCATCTGCTGCTTGCGCCGCAGGAAAAGTTGATGCAATGAGTACACCCAATGTAATAATTTTGAATTTGCTCACAATCCTTTAAGTCCTTTAATCAAATAATTAGCAATTAGAGTGTAACTCCCTTGCTTTCTCACCCCAACTTTTTTACCAATTTGATACATCAGAGCAACTGAACAACATCTCGCAAACAGGTTTCATCTTCTTTTCAGTTTTATGAATCACATGTGATACCAACCACTTCCCTTTACAACAAAAGGAGAATTATTTGGATGAGTTATTGATATGTCATTGAAATTGGCTTGTGGCCGTATGCAAGTTTTGCAAATGCCATCTACGCTTTATTTTAGGAAGATGAAATACGCTGAACGCGGCAATGAAAATGCCACGCTACCCTGAAACATTCGAGTTGCAGTAAACGCGCTTACAACTTGAATATTGACGGGTAAGAGAAGTTGGCATAAGGGTTGCTCGAGATTCAGGAGACGTCTTCCGGGAGCCTCCATTACTCATACGAACGGCTCTCTAACCTGTGCTAAATACGAAAGGACGGCATACCATGAATATATTCGATCACTATCGCCAGCGTTATGAAGCTGCCAAGGACGAAGAGTTCACACTGCAGGAGTTTCTTGCAATCTGTAAGCAAGATCGCAGTGCCTATGCCAATGCGGCAGAACGGCTATTGATGGCCATTGGTGAGCCAGTGATGGTGGATACTGCCACAGAGCCCCGGCTGTCCCGTCTCTTTTCGAATCGGGTAATTTCCCGTTATCCGGCGTTTGAAGAGTTCTATGGCATGGAAGAAGCCATTGAACAAATTGTTGCCTACCTGAAACACGCAGCCCAGGGACTGGAAGAGAAGAAACAGATTCTCTATTTATTGGGGCCTGTGGGTGGTGGTAAATCATCACTCGCTGAACGCCTGAAAGCGTTAATGCAGCGCGTGCCAATTTACACGCTGAGTGCTAATGGCGAACGCAGCCCGGTGAATGACCACCCGCTGTGCCTGTTTAATCCACAAGAAGATGCTTCTATTCTTGAAAAAGAGTACGGCGTCCCTACCCGCTATCTGGGCACTATTATGTCGCCGTGGGCGGCAAAACGTCTGCATGAGTTTGGCGGCGACATCACAAAATTCCGTGTAGTGAAAGTCTGGCCATCGATTCTGGCGCAGATTGCGATTGCCAAAACTGAACCGGGTGATGAGAACAACCAGGATATCTCAGCGCTGGTCGGTAAAGTGGATATTCGTAAACTGGAAAACCACGCGCAAAACGATCCTGATGCTTATGGCTATTCTGGTGCACTGTGCCGTGCAAACCAGGGCATCATGGAATTTGTCGAGATGTTCAAAGCACCGATTAAAGTGCTCCACCCGTTGCTGACCGCAACCCAGGAAGGCAACTATAACGGGACCGAAGGCATCTCTGCCCTACCGTTTAACGGTATTATTCTTGCGCACTCCAACGAATCTGAGTGGGTGACGTTCCGTAACAACAAAAATAACGAGGCCTTCCTTGACCGTGTTTACATTGTCAAAGTGCCTTATTGCCTGCGGATTTCCGAAGAGATAAAAATCTACGAAAAACTGCTCACGCACAGTGAATTGTTACATGCACCATGCGCCCCGGGTACCCTGGAAACGCTGGCACGCTTCTCGATCCTTTCGCGTTTGAAAGAGCCAGAAAACTCAAGCATGTACTCCAAAATGCGGGTGTACGATGGTGAAAGTTTGAAAGACACCGATCCAAAAGCGAAATCGTACCAGGAGTACCGCGATTACGCTGGTGTAGACGAAGGCATGAACGGGCTGTCTACACGTTTTGCATTCAAAATCCTCTCTCGCGTGTTCAACTTTGACCACGTTGAAGTGGCAGCAAACCCGGTGCATTTGTTCTATGTGCTGGAGCAGCAGATCGAACGAGAGCAGTTCCCGCAGGAGATGGCAGAGAAATACCTTGAGCATCTGAAAGGCTACCTGATCCCGAAATACGCTGAATTTATCGGTAAAGAGATTCAGACCGCGTATCTCGAATCTTACTCAGAGTACGGGCAAAACATTTTCGACCGTTATGTTACCTACGCTGACTTCTGGATTCAGGATCAGGAATACCGCGACCCGGATACCGGCCAGCTGTTTGACCGTGAATCCCTGAATGCGGAGCTGGAAAAAATTGAAAAACCTGCTGGCATCAGCAATCCGAAAGATTTCCGTAATGAAATCGTCAACTTTGTACTGCGTGCCCGCGCCCATAACAATGGTCGTAATCCTAACTGGACGAGCTACGAGAAGCTGCGCACGGTTATCGAGAAGAAAATGTTCTCGAACACCGAGGAATTGCTGCCGGTTATTTCGTTCAATGCCAAAACCTCTACCGACGAGCAGAAAAAACACGATGACTTTGTCGATCGTATGATGGAGAAAGGCTATACGCGCAAACAAGTTCGCCTGCTGTGCGAATGGTATCTGCGGGTACGTAAATCTTCATAACGGCTGAGTCAAAGATGGGGCCACACAGTGTGGCCCCCCTGCGCAGTTGGCAAAGAAGTTTGGGGGAACTATGGCCTATTTTATTGACAGGCGACTGAACGGCAAAAATAAAAGTGCGGTTAACCGCCAGCGCTTTTTGCGCCGATATAAGGCACAGATTAAACAGTCGATTTCCGAGGCCATCAACAAGCGTTCGGTCACCGACGTGGATAGCGGCGAATCGGTCTCGATCCCAAGTGAAGATATCAGCGAACCGATGTTTCATCAGGGTCGTGGCGGTCTGCGCCATCGTGTTCATCCGGGCAACGATCACTTCGTGCAAAATGACCGCATTGAACGCCCGCAAGGGGGTGGCGGAGGGGGCGGTGCGGGTCAAGGCCAGGCAAGCCAGGATGGTGAAGGCCAGGATGAGTTCGTCTTTCAAATTTCGAAAGACGAATATCTCGACTTATTGTTTGAAGATTTAGCCTTGCCGAATCTGAAGAAGAATCAGCATCGCCAAATTACTGAGTTTAAATCCCATCGAGCGGGTTACACATCGAATGGCGTACCCGCCAATATCAGCGTGGTTCGTTCGTTACAAAACTCGCTGGCCCGCCGCACCGCGATGACTGCGGGTAAACGTCGCCAGTTACATGAGTTAGAAGACAGTCTTGAAACGGTAAGCAACAGCGAACCTGCGCAGTTGCTTGAAGAAGAACGCTTGCGTAAAGAGATTGCTGAACTGCGCGAGAAAATTGCCCGCGTACCGTTTATCGATACCTTCGATTTACGCTACAAAAATTATGAAAAACGCCCTGAGCCTTCAAGCCAGGCAGTTATGTTCTGCTTAATGGATGTCTCCGGTTCGATGGACCAGGCCACCAAAGATATGGCTAAACGCTTTTATATTCTGCTCTATTTGTTCCTGAGTCGGACGTATAAAAACGTGGACGTGGTTTATATCCGCCACCACACCCAGGCCAAGGAAGTCGATGAGCACGAGTTCTTTTACTCACAGGAAACCGGTGGCACGATTGTTTCAAGCGCCCTGAAATTGATGGATGAAGTGGTGAAAGAGCGCTACGACCCGGCATTGTGGAATATCTATGCTGCACAGGCTTCAGATGGTGATAACTGGGCAGACGATTCGCCGTTGTGTCATGAATTACTGGCGAAGAAATTACTGCCGATGGTGCGTTATTACAGCTACATTGAAATCACCCGCCGCGCCCACCAGACTCTGTGGCGCGAATACGAAGACTTACAGTCAACGTTTGATAACTTCGCCATGCAGCATATTCGCGATCAGGATGATATTTATCCGGTATTCCGTGAGCTGTTCCATAAGCAGGCGAGTAATAGTTTCAGCTAACACCACAAGTCAGCCAGTTTTATTCTGGCTGACTTTTTAATCCCTCCCGCTTAATTGCAAAATCTTAATTTTTATCATGCAATTGCACAAAATCCTCTGTATCGACTTAAAAAGGCTGACGTCACAGCACACCTGCGCGTAAAGTTATTAATAACAATAAAAACAGCCTTCTCTTTATATTTCGCAAGGAACAGCTATGATCTTCGACTCTACGCTATTAATCCTGTTGGCGCTTGCCGGACTGGGTTTTGTCAGCCATAACACCACCGTTGCGGTATCCATTCTGGTGCTCATTATTGTCCGAGTTACCCCACTGAGTCAGTTTTTCCCGTGGATTGAAAAGCAGGGGCTGACCGTGGGGATTATTATTCTGACCATTGGCGTTATGGCTCCGATTGCTAGCGGTACTTTACCTGCAAGTACACTGTTGCACTCGTTTACCAACTGGAAATCACTGGTTGCGATCGCAGTCGGCGTGTTCGTCTCATGGCTCGGCGGTCGTGGTGTGACCTTAATGAGCAGCCAGCCGAGTTTAGTCGCCGGTTTGCTGGTAGGAACGGTTTTAGGTGTCGCATTATTCCGCGGAGTGCCCGTCGGCCCGCTGATTGCCGCAGGGCTTGTGTCGCTCGTCATTGGTAAACAGTGAATCAGCTACTGTGGTTCTAGCGAGGCTAGATAGCGCCCAGGTGTATTACCGAGCGCTTTTTTGAACATCGTAATAAACGCATTGGTCGAGTCATAGCCGAGTTCGCTGGCCACCTTTTGCACCGAAGCACCACCAATTAATAGCTGCAGCGCGACAATCAGTTGTAACTGTTGTCGCCAACGGCGAAAACTGAGCCCCGTTTCTTTCACCACCAGCCGGGCAAGGTTGCGCTCGCTCATCGCCAGTTGTGAAGCCCATTGCTCCAGCGTCTGACGTTGCTGTGGATCCGCAGCCATTCGTTCAGCAATAAAGCGAATTTTAGGATGCCCCGACATCGGCAAATGCAATTGCTCTACAGCCTGGCGCGGCAATTCATCGAACAAAACCTGAACCAGCCGGTGCGTCTCCGGTTGCGCTAAATTGCGTTCATTTTGCTGTGTCAGATGCAGGATCAATTCACGCACTAGCGGAGTAATTCGCAACGTGCAGCATTGTGATGGCATCTCCACAACATCGGGTTCGATAAACAGAAAACAAAGTCTGGCGTTCGCGGTCGCGCGATTACTGTGTGGCATTTCACCGGGGATCCAGACTGCATGCTGTGTGGGAACCATCCACCTCGCCTGTTCAACTTCACAAGTAATCCCGCCATGCAAAGCCAGAATCAGTTGGCCTTTGCGATGCTGATGGAAGGCAATTTCGTTCTCAGTTTCAGAAACCAGGATGCTAAACGCCTGAGCAGGATGTCGATTGCTATCAGGGTCGAATCCTTCCAGGGCTAAGCCACGCTCCATAATATTGTCCGGTTTTAGGGATAAGCTGGCATTTTACGTTGATTTCTTCCATTCCCAAAACATGTATCTTGTGCGCATCGTCTTACGAGGTATGTGTATGTCTTCAATTTCAACTTCAAATGTGAAAAAAAACGGTCTGCTGCTGCTCGGCATTTTAATGATAGCCACCACGCTGCGCGTGACGTTTACCGGCGCGGCGCCATTGCTGGATATGATTCGCGCATCCTTCAGCCTCACAACTGCACAAACGGGCGTGCTTACCACCCTGCCACTTTTAGCCTTTGCGATTGTTTCTCCACTGGCGGCAGGGATTGCACGCCGGTTCGGTATCGAACGTAGTTTGTTTGCAGCTATGCTGATTATCTGTGTGGGAATTGCTGCGCGTTCGATGGGAAACACAGTGCTGCTCTATAGTGGCACCGCGATTATTGGCTGTGGGATCGCCATGGGGAATGTGCTTTTGCCCGGATTGATTAAGCGCGATTACCCGGGGCAAGTGGCGCGACTCACTGGTGCGTATTCACTGACCATGGGCGTTGCTGCAGCTATCGGCTCAATGATGGTGGTTCCCATCGCGCAACACGGTTACGGCTGGCCAGGCGCACTGATGGCGCTGATGGTTTTCCCCGTGGTAGCATTGCTAGTTTGGCTGCCGCAGTTGTCGAATCACAACATATCGACCTTAAGCAACAGTAATGCCTTACATAACCGGGGGATCTGGAAATCTGCGCTTGCCTGGCAAGTGACTCTGTTTTTGGGGATCAATTCGCTCATTTATTATGTGGTGATTGGCTGGCTGCCTTCGATACTGATAAGTCACGGTTATAGTGAAGCGCAAGCGGGTTCGTTGCATGGCCTGATGCAATTAGCCACCGCCGCACCCGGTTTATTTATCGGCATGATTTTAGGCCGAATGAAAGACCATCGCGGTATCGCCATCCTCATGGCCTTGTTGTGTGGACTGAGCGCAATTGGTTTACTGTTAATTCCAGACTTCACCAGTGTTTGGGTCGTGATATTTGGCTTTGGCTCTGGTGCGACGATGATTCTTGGCCTGACGTTTATCGGCTTGCGGGCAAATAGTGCTCATCAGGCCGCCGCATTGTCTGGTATGGCGCAATGTATGGGATATTTATTAGCGGCTTTCGGGCCGCCGATGATGGGGAAAGTACACGATCTCTCTGGCCAGTGGAGCTTGCCACTGCTTGGGTGCGCAGTGTTGGCGTGCGTGATGGCGGTATTTGGTGGTTTTGCCGGGCGTGATGCACAGATCATCAGCCCAGCACAACCTGGCCACCCTTCCTGATTAACGCTGCGCCGCTTTTAGCAACGCTTCAACTAGCGGCGCAGGTTTATCCTTCAATGCATTACGTTCGTGCTGGAAAAGTGTTCCGACAAAAAAAGGATGTCCACGAAGCTCAACTACGCGGATTTCACCTTGATTATCCCACCCGGTTGGCTGCAATTGAGATGTCTCCAGTTGCCCGGCAAAAAAGTCGGCAATACCGTAATTGCAATGGTAGCCTTCTTCAATTATCGAACGCCCATAGGCCTCAGCGATCAGTGACCCAGGTTTTAGCTCAATAGCATCGGATTTCTCCACCAGTGAGCAACTCAATGGCCCAATGACCAGGCTTCCCTGTTGACTCGTTTCTGCATGACCCGCATCTCCCAAATCCAGGACATTGCGCGCATATTCAATAACGGCGTGCTGGAAGCCACCGCATGTGCCAAGAAACGGAATTTGGTTCTCACGAGCGTAACGGATTGCCAGAAAAGCACCGTCTTCATTTTGATAGGGGCTAGCAGGAACACACCAGATGGCGTCATACCCCACCAGATCCTCCGGACTTGTTACTTCAGGTGTAGGCAGCCAGTCATAGTCAACAGTTACGTCAAGGTATTCAGCTGCATTATCTAAAGCCAGAGGAATTGCCTTGTGTGCGATCACCGCAGGGTTGTAATCACCCACCAGCGCAACACGCAGCGTTTCTTTCAAAGGTAATGGAGGCATTTATTTGATTATCCTTATGTTTAACAGCAGCTACTACATAAGGAATAATAGAGTATGCCACTACCTTTTGCCTTGCAACGCCCAAAATTAGCAGGGTGGCGCAGCACCATCACAGTAGTGTACCGTACTTTTCTCACCCGACTTTACGTGGCGAAATGAAAACAAAAATACTGATTAGTGCTTGCCTGATGGGCTTTAAAGTTCGCTATAACGGGCAGGATAAACCTCTCATAAATAGTGTGTTAGCACGCTGGCAACAAGAACAACGGCTCATCGTCCATTGCCCTGAATTGGCCGCAGGCCTCACGACGCCGCGTTTGCCTGCTGAACTAGTGGGTGGTAGTGGCCCTGCTGCGCTTAATGGCGATGCAAAAATTCAGGAAAGTGATGGTTCAGATGTGAGTCAGGCATATCTATTGGCAGCTTTCCTGGCATTAAAAACGGCTCAAGACTCTGGATGTCGCCTGGCATTAATGACCGATGGCAGCCCAACTTGCGGCAGTACGAAGATTTACGACGGAACTTTTCAGGGAGTCACACAGCCTGGAATGGGAGTGGCTGCAGCATTACTACGACAAAATGGTATCGAGGTTTACGCTGAAAGTGAGCTTCCTGCGTTAATTGCCCGCATTGAGGCTTTAGACGGAGAGTTAACGCATGAAGAAGATAGCTATCGCGAATGAAGCCCAACAGTCGATCACTGCACAACCTGCTGTTGTTCGCTCTCTGGCAATAATGTCTTGTCGAGTGGCATCAGATATTCTGCCCGAACAAAGGTATAACCTTCGCGCCCATCGAACGCCACCACATTACCCGTCACCAACCATAGCGGATGATTTGCATCATGAGGAAGTTGCGTTACCACACCAGTAACCGGATTAACAAAACTTTCGCCAGGCTCGCACAGGCCAAAAAGCTCGACTGATTTACCGATGTTCACACGCCCTGCGGCAGTACGGGAACCAATAATCATTGCCAGCATTCCCGGCTTTAACTGAAACATAAAACGACTCTGTAGCTCATCAAATAATTGGCTATATCAGAACATTCTTAGGTGTAAAAGTAAACAGAGGGCAGATAAATCCAGCCGGGCACCTCTGGCGAGCGACTCGTGTTGTCACCCGCCCCGCCAGCTTTTAAGCAATGAATAGGTTTTATTTTATTAATCGCGGGTTTGCACCCAAAACGCGTGGATTAATCCAGGAATATAGCCCAACAGTGTCAGTACAATATTCAGAATAAATGCCCAACCGAATCCTTTAGCCAGCAATACACCAAGCGGTGGTAAAATAATCGTAAAAACAATACGCCAAAAGCCCATAAAAAAACTCCAGTTATTAATGTTATATACATATAAAAAAGTATATTCCGCTACAAGCATAGTCTACTCAGCGTAAACCAACTGAAGGTATATCGTTAATTAATGTAAAGAACAGCGATAACCTCATTAATATTATGTGATTAATAATAAGGAAAAAAGCGGGGTTTAGTGGATTTTAGATAACAAAAAACCCGCACATGGCGGGTTTATTCACTTTGACTTCCGGCTCGGGTTATTCACCGTCTTCGCATGCGTCAGTCGCAGTTATGCGTTAGCAGTCTTACAGAGCAACAACGTTAGTTGCTGATGGACCTTTAGCGCCGTTCTCAACAGAGAACTCAACTTTCTGACCTTCGTCCAGAGTTTTGAAATCATTGCTCTGAATGGCAGAGAAGTGAACGAACACATCTTTGCTACCATTGTCAGGAGTGATGAAACCAAAACCTTTTTCTGGGTTGAACCATTTTACTAAACCAGTCATTTTAGACATAGATACTTCCTCAATATTTTATAGCCATTTTATATGGCGAACGTGGTCTGTATTGCAGAACGTTTCTTATTTAGGCACTTAGGAGGAGACTCACGAAGAAGGGTATCTGATGACTTGATAGCGCTTGAACTGAGGACTGCTTTACTAAAACTGCTTTCATAAGGTCTGTCTTCCAAACCGATGACGCATTAACGCACGGCAGCGTTCTGGAAGCAAGAATTATTTTCAAATAATAATTTTCTCATTAACATAACCCCCCTTCCGTACCCATTTCTGTAACGCTGCATATGGAGTATTTTTCAATCAAAACATCATCGCGCGAGCTATAGTTAAACGGTACGCAGCCAGAATTTTTAGGTGATGTCACCATGGTGCGCTTAATGTGGGTGTTACTCTTACTTTCCTCATTTTTGCCGATGACGCATGCAGCCACCGATGACCAGCCTTTGAAGTTTGATACTCAAATCAATACGGTTTTTGGTGACTATGATGTGATGAAACAGCGGCGCATCATTCGCGTTTTGATTCCTTATAGTAAAACTTTTTACTTTATTGATAACAATGGGACTCAGCGGGGCATCATGTTGGAGTTGATGCAACAGTTTGATAAACAAATCAATAAAGGTCTTAAACCTTCACAAAAAACACATCTTGTTTTTATACCAACAGCACGGGACCAACTTATTCCTCAGCTTATCGCCGGACGTGGCGATGTCATCGCTGCTAACTTGACGATCACTCCTGAACGCGAAAAACTGGTCGATTTCAGTACGCCGTTAGTAACCAATGTCCCTGAGTTGGTCATTGCGAGTAATAAGGCACCCGAGCTCAAAAATGCCGATTCGCTTTCGGGGCAATCCGTGTTTGTCAATCCGTCGACGAGTTATGTCTCCAGCATTGAAACACTGAATAAGAGCCTGGCCGAGAAAAAACTGCCACCCGTAGTCGTTATCAAAGCCCCTGGTAATTTCGAGCCGGAAGACATTCTGGAGATGGTGAATGCCAATCTTGCCGATTACACCGTAGTCGATCGTTACCTGGCCATATTGTGGACACAGATTTATCCAAACCTGGTCGTTTATGAAAATATTACACTCCGTGATGATAGCTCTATCGCATTGGCAATGCGTAAGAACTCCCCTCTTCTGAAAGCACAGCTCGATGAATTTACTGCCGCGCATAAAATTGGCACTTCTTTTGGTAATCAGCAGGTTTATAAATATTTGCGCAACACCAAATGGGTAAAAGATGCACGTTCACAAGCTGAATTAGAGAAGTTTCATCAGGTTACAGAAATTTTCCGCAAATACGGCGAGCAATACAATGTCGACTGGCTGATGATGGCCGCACAAGGGTATCAAGAGTCACGCCTTGACCAAACAGTTCGTAGCAAAAGTGGCGCAATTGGAGTGATGCAGGTACTGCCAACAACCGGCAAAGAGTTAAAAGTCGGCGATATTAGGTTGATCGACCCTAATATTAATGCAGGGGTAAAATATATCCGTTTTATGCGTGATCGTTATTTTGCTGATGAGAAAATGACCGATCTGAATAAATTACTTTTCACTTTCGCCTCTTATAATGCTGGCCCAGCCAAAATAGCCCGTCTACGCAAAGAGGCAGCAACCAAAGGACTTGACCCTAATATCTGGTTTAACAATGTCGAACGTATTGCACAACTACGTATCGGCAATGAAACTGTTCAATATGTAAGCAACATCTTCAAGTATTACGTAGCCTACCAACTCATAATGGAACAGGCGAAAGCACGTAAGGCTGACACCCCACCTGATGCCAGTAAAGTGGAATAGGCAGCGCAATTTTTTTATTGAGTTTCTTTTTTGGGTAACTCCACTTGCCTTGAATGCAGAGATTTATTACTGTACAAAAACACAGCTTTAAGAGGGTAGTATTAATGTTCGTTGAATTGGTTTACGACAAACGAAATGTGGCGGGACTTCCCGGTGCAAATGAAAAGATTCTTGCAGAATTAACAAGGCGAGTTCACGGCCTCTTCCCTGATGCGCAAGTCAGGGTGAAACCAATGCAAGCTAATGCAGTAAACAGTGATTGCACCAAGAATGAAAAAGAGAAAATTAACCGTCTGGTTGAAGAAATGTTCGACGAAGCAGATTTTTGGCTGGTTTCTGAAGAGTAAATATCATCCGCGGTATTGCTGAAACGAGGATTTTCACGAGTTTTCTCCTGTTCTGAGCTACGCAATACTATGCCCAAAATCTTTTAAACAGGTCGAGAAAGCATGAGAAAAACAACGGTGATATTAATTGTGGTGGCAATTGTAGTTTGGTTTGCAAGCCATCAGGGGTGGATCTAACCCCAGAGTCATTGAGGAAGTGTTTGCCGTTAAGCTTCCTCTCAATCACTTCACATTGGCTAAGGCACAGACGAAAAAAAACCACCTGAAAGGTGGTTTTTTTAAATATGGTGCCGACTACCGGAATCGAACTGGTGACCTACTGATTACAAGTCAGTTGCTCTACCTACTGAGCTAAGTCGGCGTGGAGAACACTCTACACAAAGCCTATCAGCTATGCAATTCCCTGCGAATCGTTCGCTTAAAAATTCAACTTATTGTTTTTAAAACAACCAGCCATAAATGAAAATTCGCGATTTTGAATAAACTTTAACCAATAATCACCCAAGGTTAAGTTCTTTGGTTAGACATGTTACCCTTGTATTACAATACATTACAAAATGAGGTGTTTTATGAAACTCATTCTCTTCATTAGCCTTTTAGGCTTCATTCAATCATCCGCCTTTGCCGCCACTGCGACCAAACTGTCATGCCCAATGCGCGAAAATGTTGTCATATCACGGTTTAGCCATAACCTTTCGACAATGAAGTGGGATGATCACTTTCTGGTTGCTTCAGGCGTGAAGAAAACCAAAACAAAGAATGACGTTCCTTTTCGTGTCACCAGTTTTCAGAATGGAGATGACCTGGTTTTCTTCCCTGAAAAACAGCAGTACTACTTGTTTTATTCGGGGAACCCGAATCCAGATCGCTGCACCATACAAAGCACAAGCACTTATGAGATAACCCAATTACCACGGTATGAAAAACCTGACACGTAATCTGCTAAAGGCCGCAGGCAGGATATGGCAAATCGGTGAGTGTTAAGAAGGGCTTGTCATCCACCAATAAAAGCGGGGGGTAGAATCTTCCCGCTCTTACGTATTTTAGGTAAACACACTCTAATAAATATTTCACGCCCTCTCTTTTTCCCTTTCTCAACTCAAATCAATTGATTCCCACCTTCAACATTGTCCTTCTTTTCCGTGCTACATCATTTTGGTTATATTCTCATGACGATATATTTACGGTTTATTAACACCACAACTCTTGAGC
>NZ_JAHWLU010000058.1:0-28940 GCF_022134725.1 Buttiauxella sp. S19-1 | reverse complement strand
GGGGGCTAGCGGATATCAGCTGGCTCGAAGGGGGCAATCAACATCGTCTGTACTGATATATACTTAGTACCCGTTAATAATTGAGCGACAATTCCGACTCATGCTGAAGTGGTCAACAAAAACTGGCCACCACGTTAGAGTTTTTCCAGTATCGATTTTCTGATTCGTTTGGTGGCAACCCACCGTTATATTCGTGCGGCCTGAGTGCGCTGTAATATCCAACGATATAGTCCGTTATGGCGTGAGTCGCATCGCTGAAGCTTACGTAACCTGTCACTGGCACCCATTCGTTTTTCAGACTCCGGAAGAAGCGTTCCATTGGGCTATTATCCCAACAGTTTCCACGCCGGCTCATACTCTGTCTGATCCGGTAGCGCCACAGTAACTGCCGGAACTGCCTGCTCGTATAATGACTGCCCTGATCGCTGTGGAACATCACTCCTGCGGGCTTACCCCGAGTTTCCCATGCCATTTCCAGTGCTTTCATGGTGAGTCTACTGTCCGGCGAGAACGACATTGCCCAGCCCACTGGCTTTCTTGCAAACAGATCGAGAACAACAGCGAGGTATGCCCAGCGTTTGCCTGTCCAGATATAGGTCACATCACCGCACCATACCAGGTTTGGCTCTGTTACGGCGAACTGTCGCTCAAGGTGATTCGGGATAGCAACGTGTTCATGACCGCCACGCTTATACCGGTGAGTCGCTTGCTGGCAACTGACCAGCCCCAGTTCTTTCATGAGCCTGCCAGCAAGCCAGCGCCCCATCCGATAGCCTCTCTGGGTTGCCATTGTGGCGATGCTTCTTGCTCCGGCCGAACCGTGGCTGATGCCATGCAGCTCAAGTACCTGACTGCGTAATACAGCCCGTCTGCCGTCTGGCTTTTCAGGACGGTTTTTCCAGTATTTGTAGCTGCTGCGATGAACCCCGAACACATGGCAGAGTGTGGCCACAGGATAACGCGCCCTGAGTTTCCCGATTATCGAGAACTGTTCAGGGAGTCTGACATCAAGAGCGCGGTAGCCTTTTTTAATATTTCGTTTTCCATTTCAATACGTTGCACCTTCTTCCTGAGCTCACGTATTTCGATTTGTTCCGGTGTGATAGGAGAGGCTTTTGGCGTTTTGCCCTGTCGTTCATCACGCAGCTGTTTTACCCATTTAGTCATCGTGGAAAGACCCACATCCATAGCCTTAGCGGCGTCAGAAACTGTGTAATTTTGGTCGACAACCAACTGAGCGGACTCACGTTTGAATTCAGGACTAAAATTTCTTCTTTTCATTGGTGCACCTGTGTTGTTCTGAGGTGAGCATATCACCTCTGTTCAGGTGGCCAAATTCAGTAAACCACTTCACCCTGAACATCAAATCCCTGGTGGTGTTGATAAGACGCTGCTTACTAATGCTTGCTAAGTAATCACAGATAGTCAGCATACATATCATGCGACATTGGTATGGCGCTTCACCTCTATAACCATTGCTTCAACAGGAACGGATCTATCAGGCCTATAAAGGGAAAATCGACTATATAGCGTCTGGCAGTGCTAGGGACTAGTGTGTGTTCACGGCAGTAGTCGGCAACACTCCAGCCTTTAGGCCAGTACTGTTGATAATATCTATCAAAATGCTGGCTCCAGTGAGAGCTCATTGGCTTACGTCGTAACTGTTTTTTAGCTGTTTTCTTATGTAGTCGATGGCTGTGAATGTAATTATCCAGTGTGGAAGTGCTCTGCTGGAAGCAATAGCGGTGCCATGCCCAGTGAATAATTTTAAGGCTTTGCCCCCCAACACGGCGACAGTTGGCATATACCCGTACTGGATTCAACTTGTACTTGCGTGCGTAATCAGAAAGGCTGATCCCAGTAATCAGAGCCTCTAACACATAGTTATGACGATGACCGGGCCAGCGTGGTGAATTACACCACCATTTATTTTCGTCATAAAGTTCATAGGATGAACGTTTACGTAAAACGGCGGGTAATCGGGCTTTGCCCAGAAAATATTTGTCTAACATTCCTGAGTAGGTGGATTTCAACGCCATATCCTGATCGTTGGTTTTCGTCTCCACTTTTTGGTTGATTGGCTTGCAAGGTGTTACTGCAGATTTTTGGCGTGAAGGAGCTGCAGGCCTCGGTTTGCGCATGCCTGAGCCAACAAGTTTAATACCCTTATCAATTGACTCTTTTGTTCGGCGCTTACCCAGATAACTAACTCTTAGCATCAGTTTGGTATAGGTGTTGAGGTCATTTTCAGCCACAAAGTAATAACCGTTTTCCGGGAACCATATCGAACCACCAGCAGCTTGTTCCCAGCAATGCCGGACAATTGTATTCAGCTTATTTGGGTAACGGATGTAGTTACCATCCAGCATCAGCAAATAATGATAATGCTGGGCTTCCCCTGAGCCTTGTTCTCTTACCCATAGGTAGCTAATAAACGATTTTGGGTAGTACTTGCCCAACTGGCGGAAAAGTAAGTTATGGAAATTATCCATGACGTGATTATCCGTACTATAGGCAGGGAGGCGAAAATCATATCTGACCGCAAGAAAGCGAGACATAGCTGACACCTTATCAACTGCGCCGAAGATTCTTTTCATGATCTTCGTGTCCTGGTCGCGTTTTTCTGGCAGCACAGACCACATCACTTCTTTGAAAACAAACGTTCCCTTTGGCTGATATTCAACAAGGTTGCCAGGCTTGCTGGGCGTAATATTATTAAATACCGGGATGGATTCCTGACTTACTGAGGGCTTTGTTACTTGATTAATCAGATGATTGCTCATGTTTTAACGAGTCGCAGAAGAGGTGAAAATAAACGTTTTTGTTCCAGTTTGTTTCATTGTCAGATGAAGAAAGGGCTGGATATTTCAGCCCTTTAACAAACAGAATTACTTGTTATTTTGCTCAAGCCAGCATTGATATGTATTTGCTGGCCATCCTACGGTTCGACCCTCATGCATTATCGGCTGTGGGAACATGCCAGCTTTGACCCAACGGTAGAGGGTGGTGCGACTGCAATCGAGGAGCTGAAGCATTGTATCAATGCGAATCAGACGTTGGGGCTGATGAAGGGCAACAACCTTATCAGACATAGTTGGCTTATTTTTCAATCGAATAACTCCTGGTGGTGAATGCTGAAACTAAACGGAGTTAATCAAATTGAACTGTATATTACCCGTGTACCTTCCCGAAGGTTACTGGATGCCTTTTGTAACTCTTTCTTTTTCCTCGTTTTCTCTTTTGGCTTTTTTGGCGGCCCGATGGCTTTCAATATTCTGATTTGGCTGCTCAAAAAGATGTAATGCGAAGCCTAACTCTTTAGATGCCTTCTCACGAGACATCGGAAGTTGTTCACTGGGAGGCCAGAACGCTGAGGCATGGTTTTCTATCTGGTTCAGAAGTTCAGTAACTGTTGGGACGACCTTTTTATTAGCGTCTTTTTGATTTTGAGAGATAACCGCAAGAGCTGCGATCAGCAATTCTTCTCGTTTGATAGCATAACTTTCTCCTCGTAGTGGAGGGGGAATCGAGTGCTTTTGCGCTGCTAGCAACTCGAAATATTTTTCTTTGTAGTCCGGCTCATCTTCGATGCTATCCAGAAACTCGAAATCGAGGATAGGGGCAATAGCATCACGCAAGAAACCATGTGTACGAAGTGATTCGTCGTTACTGATATCTTCATCGTAGATACAAAGAAGTTGGGAAAGGGTCTTCGGGCACTTCGCCAATTCTTCTGGGGACATTTTCCCTTTCATTGGTACGGATAGTAGGTCCCAGGAAAAATGGTCATCGGCAACAGCGTTTAATTTGTTTCCGTCAAGGCGGTATAGTTCCGTAGGATGCTCAACTGACAGGGTAGTTAACAGCACAGAGGCGAGTTCTTCGTACATGGCTTCTGGGTCTTGGGCTTTGGCTGAACGAAGAAGATCATAAAGACTAATCCAGTCCTTTACCGTTAACTCAGGGGGACGGGCCATACGGCGCATTTTTTTCTCTTTAACTTTATCCTTAAAGCTCATGCTAAATCTCCCTGGTTACAACACCTACAGTAGAGTTACGTCACCCATTACGTCACCCAGATTGAAACAAAACAAAAAGGACTTAGCCAGTTTTCTGTCTAAGTCCTTGTTTTATTTGGTGGCCCCTACTGGACTTGAACCAGTGACCAAGCGATTATGAGTCGCCTGCTCTAACCAACTGAGCTAAGGGGCCGTGGCGCAGGATTATAATGTAACTCTGGGCTGCAATCCAGTGATTGCGTGACATCTGCCGCTTTTATAATCAAAGCCTAATCAAACTCTTATATTTCCCGCTTCTGATATTTTGCTCAGCTATTGTTAGCGGGCAGAAATAAAAAAGCCCTCGCGATGGAGGGCTCTTGAGAAGGGCGATGTGATTAGTCGTCCAGGAAGCTACGCAGTACTTCAGAGCGGCTTGGGTGACGCAGTTTGCGCAGTGCCTTCGCTTCGATCTGACGGATACGTTCGCGGGTAACGTCGAACTGTTTGCCCACTTCTTCCAGCGTGTGGTCGGTATTCATGTCGATACCGAAACGCATACGCAGAACTTTCGCTTCACGCGCTGTCAGGCCCGCCAGAACGTCGTGAGTTGCGTTACGCAGGCTTTCAGACGTTGCAGAGTCCAGTGGCAGCTCGAGGGTGGTATCCTCGATGAAATCACCCAGATGCGAATCTTCATCGTCGCCGATTGGCGTTTCCATGGAGATAGGTTCTTTGGCGATCTTCAGCACTTTACGGATTTTGTCTTCCGGCATTAACATGCGTTCAGCCAGTTCTTCCGGCGTTGGCTCACGACCCATCTCTTGCAGCATCTGGCGCGAAATACGGTTGAGTTTGTTGATAGTCTCAATCATATGCACCGGAATACGGATGGTACGCGCCTGGTCAGCGATAGAGCGAGTGATAGCCTGGCGAATCCACCATGTGGCGTAAGTCGAGAACTTATAACCACGGCGGTATTCAAACTTATCAACCGCTTTCATCAGGCCGATGTTACCTTCCTGAATCAAGTCGAGGAATTGCAGACCACGGTTGGTGTATTTCTTAGCGATAGAAATAACCAGACGTAAGTTTGCTTCAACCATCTCTTTCTTCGCACGGCGGGCTTTCGCTTCACCGATGGACATACGACGGTTAATGTCTTTAACCTGCTCGATAGTCAGGCCGGTTTCTTCTTCAATCTGTTGCAGTTTCTGCAAGCTGCGATGAACGTCGTCAGCAACGTCATGCAGTTTTTCAGACCACGGCTTGTTCATTGCGATAGCGGCTTTGAACCAGGTTTCGCTGGTTTCGTTGCCGGTGAACAGTGTGATGAAGTTTTTCTTCGGCATTTTGCACTGTTCAACACACAATCTCATGATCAGACGTTCTTGCGTACGAACGCGGTCCATCATGACGCGCATGCTGTTTACCAGGTAATCGAATTGCTTCGGTACCAGGCGGAACTGTTTGAAGACTTCAGACAATTGCAAGATTTCAGCGGCAGAGTCTGCGTGAGCACGGCCTTTCGCTTTAATCGTGTCGCGAGTTCTTTCGTACTGCGTGCGCAGTTCGCCAAATTTCTCACGAGCGAGTTCAGGGTCGATGCTGTTGTCATCGTCCGCGTCGTCGTCGTCGTCTTCCTCATCGTCACTGTCACTGTTTTCTTCGGTGGTCAGTTCAGAACCAATGTGAGTGGCGGTAGGGGCAAGGTCTTCTTCTGCATTCGGGTCAACAAATCCGGTGATCAAATCAGACAGACGTGCTTCTTCTGCTTCGACGCGGTCATACTGCTCAAGCAGATAAGTGATCGCTTCCGGGTATTCGGCAACGGAGCACTGCACCTGGTTGATACCGTCTTCGATACGCTTAGCGATATCGATTTCACCCTCACGGGTTAACAGCTCAACGGTACCCATTTCACGCATGTACATGCGAACCGGGTCAGTAGTACGCCCGATTTCGGATTCAACGCTGGACAGAACCTGTGCAGCAGCTTCTTCCGCATCTTCGTCTGTGTTGTTTGAGTTTTCAGCAAGCAACAGGTCATCGGCGTCAGGTGCTTCTTCCATCACCTGAATGCCCATGTCATTGATCATTTGGATGATGTCTTCGATCTGATCAGAGTCGACGATATCTTCCGGCAGATGGTCATTGACCTCGGCATAGGTCAGATAGCCTTGCTCCTTGCCCTTGGTAACAAGAAGTTTAAGCTGTGACTGCGGGTTTTGCTCCATAAGACGGTATCCACACTTCAGTATTAGGGTTGGTGTCGGTCGGCGAAACCGCCAACAATAACGTAACGAGGGCTGACTTATTTTATTGCCGCTGCCCATCCTTGCGGCGTTCGGGTTTGACCCGATCAATGTTCGGCAGTTAAGCCGATAATAATTACTTTTTCGCGCGTGATTCTGTTATCACACGGACTTCCTCACGCTCCGCAGGCGTTAGCCCTGTAGTTCTGGAACGTGCCATCAATTCTTCAAACCTCAATTCCAGCACTGAATCAAACATGTGTTCGAGTGCGTCGTTGAATGTTTTTTCTGCAATGTCCTTATCTGCTATATCGTCCCATGAAGAGAGTTTTTCAAGGGTGGCGGCTTCTTCTGTACCGCGATATAGCTCTAAAAGCTGCCCGGTGGTTAAACCCGGTTGTGCCAGACAGGTGTTCACCAAATTGATAAACAGTGTCAGCCCTGGCAACTTTGCCTGCTCCAGACCGTTTAGCGGTGGCACATTCGGTGCCAGCTCTGGATTCTGCACCAGCAGTCCTATCAGTATACGCATGGTTGTGCGTTTTAGCTGTGGGGCTGGGCGCGGCGTGCTGTTTTCCGCAAGCTTTGGCATCAATTTTTCAAGCTGGCTATCGTCCAGAATGCCCAGTTTGTTACCCAGCTCCTGACGCAGATAAATGCGCAAAGTTTCACCAGGTACCTGACTAATCAGGGGTAATGCAAGAGTACTCAGTCGCGCTCGGCCATCCGGTGAGCTCAAATCGACCTGCGGCATCAGGCTGTTAAAAAGAAACGTAGAAAGCGGCTGAGCATGTTCCATGCGCGCTTCAAATGCTTCTTTGCCTTCTTTGCGCACCAGCGTGTCGGGGTCTTCACCGTCAGGCAGGAACATAAAGCGCAACTGACGGCCGTCCGTCATATAAGGTAGTGCAGTTTCCAGAGCACGCCATGCGGCATCTCGCCCTGCGCGATCCCCGTCATAACAACAGACAACGGTATCAGTCACCCGGAACAGCAACTGGATATGGTCGGCAGTGGTTGAGGTGCCCAGTGAGGCAACGGCGTAAGAAATACCGTATTGCGCCAACGCCACCACATCCATGTAGCCTTCCACAACTAACAAACGTGCGGGTTCGGGCTGGCTCTGTTGAGCTTCATACAGGCCATACAACTGGCGGCCTTTATGGAAAATATCGGTTTCCGGGGAGTTCAGGTACTTCGGCAGGGCATCGCCCAGCACTCGGCCACCAAAACCAATTACCCGGCCTCGCTTGTCGCGGATGGGGAACATTACCCTTTCGCGGAAACGGTCGTAACTGCGTCCCTGATCGTTAGTGACCAACATACCCGCATCCGTCAGTGCTTGACGGTTTTCGGTATTACCACCAAAACGTTTTAAAACGTTATCCCAACCGGGAGGGGCGTAGCCGATGGCGAAATGTTGAATAACTTCGGAGCTTAAACCGCGCTGTGCCAGATACTGACGAGCAGGTTCAGCCGATTGTTGAGCCAGGGATTGTTGATAAAAGGCGTTTAAGCCATCCATCAATTGATAAAGACTTTGCCGTTGATGACGCTCAATCTGGCTCGGTCCGCTACCTGCTTCGTAAGGCACTTCAAGATTGTGCATTGCCGACAGTTCTTCAACGCTTTCGACAAACTCAAGCTTGTCATAGTTCATTAAAAAATCGATGGCGTTGCCATGTGCCCCACAGCCGAAGCAATGGTAAAACTGTTTTTCACCGTTTACGGTGAAAGAGGGGGTTTTTTCGTTATGGAACGGACAGCACGCATGATAGTTCTTGCCCTGCTTTTTGAGCTTAACACGGGCATCAATCAGATCGATGATGTCGGTGCGAGCCAGCAAGTCATTGATGAATACACGTGGAATTCGTCCAGCCATAGGCCCCGTTTGGTACTCGCTTTCTTTCAATATTGCGATAAAACCGCGACATGAAAGAGCAGGAAGTATGTCAGTTCATGAACGAAAATAAGCCGCGCATTCCTTTCGGAAGCACGGCCTTTACAACTACTACTAGTCTGTTTTGGAGGATTGAACCTCCAGAAAATTAGTACAGACGAGTGCGGCGTGCGTTTTCGCGAGCCAGTTTCTTCGCGTGACGTTTCACAGCAGAAGCTTTAGCGCGTTTACGTTCGGTAGTCGGTTTTTCATAGAACTCACGACGACGAACTTCCGCCAGAACACCTGCTTTCTCACAAGAACGCTTGAAGCGACGCAGTGCTACGTCGAATGGCTCGTTTTCACGTACTTTAATTACCGGCATTAACTCTCACCTTTGATAAATTCGGTTTGCCGCTGACTTAGGCGTCAGCTATTTCAAAATGGTGCGGAATTTTACTGCAACTACTGCTGCTTTGTAAAGCACCGGACAACCAGAAACCTGGCTTTTAAGGCCGGAATCTTCCAGGGGTGCGGATTATACACCACCGTCGGCCAATAGGTGAGCATTGTTTTACAATAAGCCCCCATGAGCTTAAACTTCGCGCCAAGACTTTGAGGTAGAGACCGCCATGCGAGTACTGGGTATAGAGACTTCCTGTGATGAAACCGGCATCGCCATTTATGACGATGAAAAAGGGTTATTAGCTAATCAATTGTATAGTCAGGTGAAACTGCACGCTGACTACGGCGGCGTGGTGCCGGAGCTTGCTTCCCGCGACCATGTTCGCAAAACCGTGCCATTGATTCAGGCAGCATTAAAAGAAGCAGGATTAACCGCAAAAGATATTGACGGTGTCGCCTATACCGCAGGGCCTGGTTTGGTCGGTGCGTTGTTAGTCGGCGCAACAATTGGTCGCTCGCTGGCGTTTGCCTGGGATGTTCCTGCTGTGCCGGTTCATCATATGGAAGGGCATTTATTAGCGCCGATGCTGGAAGAAAACCCACCTGAGTTCCCGTTTGTCGCCCTGCTGGTTTCCGGCGGTCATACACAATTGATTAGCGTGACGGGAATTGGGCAATATGAGCTTTTAGGTGAGTCTATTGATGATGCTGCCGGTGAAGCCTTTGATAAGACTGCCAAACTATTGGGGCTGGATTATCCTGGCGGCCCAATGCTGTCAAAAATGGCATCACAAGGCACTGCGGGGCGCTTTACTTTCCCACGCCCGATGACTGACCGCCCAGGTCTTGATTTCAGCTTCTCGGGCCTGAAAACGTTCGCGGCGAACACTATTCGCGGCAATGAAGCCGATCCACAAACCCGTGCAGATATCGCTCGCGCATTTGAAGATGCGGTTGTCGATACGCTGGCGATTAAGTGTAAACGTGCGTTGGATCATACTGGCTTTAAACGCCTGGTAATGGCTGGTGGCGTCAGTGCAAATCGTACTCTGCGTACGCGTATGGAAGAAATGATGGCAAAACGCCGTGGGGAAGTGTTCTACGCGCGCCCAGAATTTTGTACTGATAACGGCGCGATGATTGCTTATGCTGGCATGATTCGTTTGAAAGCCGGAACAGCGGGTGAATTGAGCGTGACTGTGCGCCCTCGTTGGCCGCTGGCTGAGTTACCTGCTGCGTAAAGGTTCACCAGAATCATTAGAAGGGAGTGAGAATTCACTCCTTTTTTTTGTCTTTATTTCTGCGCAGTTTCTTCCAGATTTTGGCTTCCTGCCCACGCCATAAACGTTGAATGTTGTCGTGGTGGCGCATCAAAATCAGGCACGACAGCATGGCAACCGGGAAGGTAAATTGCGGTTTGAACCACCAGACATAGAACGGCGCAATCAGAGCGCTGATAATCGCCCCTAAAGACGAATAGCCGCTCAGTAATACGCTCAACAGCCAGGTTCCCGCCATTACGCCGGTTAAATCCCAGCCGATGGGAGCGATAGCACCAAAAGCCGTCGCAACGCCTTTACCGCCGTGGAAATTGAAGAATACAGGCCAGATATGCCCGATACAGGCTGCGATAGCGATAAGCCCCAGCCAGAACGGTGTCACGCCTAGTGCGTAAGCCGCCCAGACGGGTAGCATTCCTTTAAGAACATCAAAAATCAGTACCGCTACGGCAGCGCCTTTGCCGCCAATGCGTAAGACATTGGTTGCTCCAGGATTGCCAGAACCGTTTTGTCGTGGATCAGGAAGACCGGCAACTCGGCAAACCAGGATGGCGCTAGAAATTGAGCCGCAAAGATACGCAAGCAGGATCATGACTGGCGCGATTGCACTCATAACGCTGTTCCATTTTGAAAGTGTCGTTGTATTCTCTGCATCTGTGGATAATACGCATATTTCGCCGGAAGTGGTATCTGGCGTGACTAAAAACCGGGCAGGGCGTGATGGATATTGTATTTATAGAGCAACTCACTGTAATCACCACAATTGGTGTTTACGACTGGGAACAAACGATCTCACAGAAACTGGTCTTCGATATCGAAATGGCATGGGATAACCGCCAGGCTGCCAGCAGTGACGACGTAAAAGATTGTTTAAGCTATGCCGATGTCAGCGATGCAGTCATCAGCCATGTTTCGGGTGGCCGTTTTGCATTGGTTGAACGCGTGGCTGAAGAGGTTGCACAACTGCTACTCACTCGCTTTAACTCGCCGTGGGTACGTTTAAAAGTCAGTAAACCAGGTGCGGTTGCGCAGGCCGCCAATGTTGGTGTAGTTATCGAACGTGGCATTAATCTTAAATTAAGTCATTAGGTTCATATTGGCTAAACCAAACAGGCGTAGCTTAGTCAAAACTGTCATCTTTTCGCGGCAGACGCCGCTTTTATTCTGTGTGTTTTGGGGTTAGAGGATTTTTAATGAGCGATCTGCACTCGTTAGTTATTGCTGCAATTCTTGGGGTTGTCGAAGGGTTAACGGAGTTTTTACCCGTCTCATCCACCGGTCATATGATTATTGTTGGTCACCTTCTGGGATTTGAAGGTGACACGGCGAAAACGTTTGAAGTCGTTATCCAGTTAGGTTCGATTCTGGCGGTTGTGGTGATGTTCTGGCGCCGTCTGTTTGGGCTTATCGGTATCCACTTTGGTCGCCAACCTCACGAAGGTACCGGAACCGGGCGTTTAACGCTGATTCACATTCTGCTGGGCATGGTGCCTGCAGTAGTGTTGGGGCTGGTTTTCCATGACATGATCAAGTCGCTATTTAACCCGGTAAACGTCATGTATGCGCTGGTGGTTGGTGGTGTGCTACTGATTGCCGCTGAGATGTTCAAACCGAAGGTTCCGCGTGCCGAAGGTGTGGATGACATTACTTATCGTCAGGCTTTTGCGATTGGTTGTTTCCAATGCTTAGCGCTGTGGCCGGGCTTCTCGCGCTCAGGCGCCACGATTTCAGGTGGTATGTTAATGGGCATCAGCCGTTATGCAGCCTCTGAGTTCTCGTTCCTGCTGGCGGTGCCAATGATGATGGGTGCGACCGTGCTGGATGTTTATAAGAGCATCGGTTTCTTAACCATGGCTGATTTGCCAATGTTTGCCGTTGGTTTTATGACAGCATTTATAGTTGCGTTGATTGCCATTAAAACGTTCCTGCAACTGATTAAACGTATTTCGTTCATTCCGTTCGCAATTTATCGATTTGCGGTCGCAGCAGTGGTTTATTTCGTATTCTTCTAATATTAACCACTAATAACAAAAGCCACTTTAATTAAGTGGCTTTTTTATTCCAAATATTTGGTTGATTAGAATAACGGGAATTGTGCGAGCAATCACATTTACTCCACAGGTTAATGACTATTATCATGCGCTCAAGACTGGAGGAAATATGTACGTCATAGTCCACCGATTAATCAGTTACTGCTTTTACTGCCTGCTGGGGAAATTCAGCAGCGTGAGGTCATTGCTGAGTGGACTTTGCTGTTTCAACTCCGTTCAATCACTTAGTGTTGCCGAAGAATACCCGCAGGAAAATAACGAAGATGAGTTTTCTGGCGGCTGGTCACGCTTGTGGGATTGTGCTGGCGAGAGCCTGTTTACCTTATCCAAACGCCCACAAACCCCACTCGTTTCCAACACTGTAAATACCACTATTCAGGCCCAACTAGTGGCGCAACTTCGCCATGAACTGGCATTTAGCTACACCACTCGCAGTGCGCACCAGTTGCTGGTGTGCCACCGTTTGAGTGGCGAGTCCGATGCGAATTCAGATTCACATAACAGACTGTTTTACTGCTTAAAAAGCACAATGCGCCTTATCGCCATTGTGCTTTTTTTATTGTCTGTACCCGCCCATCTGAGAGAGGAATCACTATGTACATCGTTTGTGTAGCTGCATGTCCGACTGGCGTTGCTCATACCTTCATGGCCGCCGAAGCTCTGGAAATCACTGGCAAAAGCCGTGGGCACGAAATTAAAGTCGAAACCCAGGGCAGTATGGGGTCGGAAAATGAAATTACCGCGGAGGATCTGGCGCGTGCCGATGGTGTAATCATCGCCGCTGATGTGGCCATTAACAACAAAGAGCGCTTCGATGGCATGCTAAAGCTGGAATGCAGCGTGGCAGACCCGATTAAGTTTGGTGACGCCGTCTTTGATGCCATTGAGCAGGAGATCAATAATGGCTAAATTTCAGGGTGGCGGGGTGAAATCCTCTACCGGGACGGAGGTGAAAAACGCCATTATGACCGGTGTGTCATACATGCTGCCGTTTGTCATTGCCGGTGCCGTCATTATGGGTATCGCCCGTATTGGTGCATCGATGTATGGCATTGATAACATTTGGGATGCCAGCCACGAACAGGCCGCAAGCCTGGTGGTGCAGATGCTGCATAAGTTCGATGGTTTTGGCGGCCTGGCGTTGTCATTAATGCTGCCGATTGTGGCAGGTTACATCAGCTTTGCGATTGCCAATAAACCGGGGATTGCACCAGGTATGGTCGGCGGCCTGTTAGCCAGCAACCTCGGCACCGGCTTTCTTGGTGCGCTAGCGGCGGGTTTTGTCGCCGGTTATGTGGTCCGCATGCTGACCGCAAAAATAAAACTGCCACGCTCGCTGGCCTCTGCTGGGCCGATTTTCATTCTCCCCGTTGGCGGCACGCTGCTGACCTGCATCATTATGGCGTTTGTGATTGGCACGCCACTGGCGGCACTCAATCGCGGTATGGAAGCGTGGCTGCTGGCGATGTCCGGCACTAACAAAATTATTCTGGCCGCAGTGGTCGGTGGCATGGTGGGCTTTGACCTTGGCGGCCCGGTCAATAAAGCCGCAGTTACCACCGCAATGGCACTGCTGGCCTCGGGGATTTACGACCCCAACACCGCGGCACAAGTGGCGATAATTATCCCGCCGATTGGCCTTGGCGTCGCAACTCTTATCTGGAAGCATCGCTTCCCAGAATCTCTGCAAGAAGCGGGCAAAGCCTCAACGTTAATGGGCTTGATTGGTGTTTCAGAAGGGGCGATCCCTTTCGCCTTAGCCAATCCAAAGATCATCATTATCAATGTGGTCGGTACAGCGACAGGGGCGGCGATGGCGGTTGGTTTAGGGGCGGTAAACCATGCGCCAATTTCCGGATTTTACGGTTGGTTAGCCGTTGATGGCTGGCCGGTTTACATCCTGTCTATTGCCGTAGGTTCAGCAATTGTCGCAATGGGTTCGCTGCTGGTGTTCAGTCAGTCGACACCTTCGGGCAATAAAGTAGAAAAAGCAGCTGCACCTAAATTTAAAGTGAGCCGTTAGCTTTTTATTTAATGGTTTGCTGATAGCGCAGTAATAAATATCAATGAGACTCATCAGTCTCAGGGTTTCCTGTATTTAAAATAAAGTCATGGCAGCTGGGTTAAATATGCAGTCATTGTCATGATGAGGTTGAAATATGAAAATTGTTCATCTGGTACAGCATACCCATTGGGATCGCGAGTGGTATTTCACTGAGAACGATTCAAAAGCGGTACTTTATTATTTTATGGACGATCTTTTTCAGCGTCTGGAAGAAGATAAAACCTTAGGGCCATTTGTTCTCGATGGGCAAACGGTGGTTATAGAAGATTACTTGAGTGTTGCGCCTCATCAGGAAACCCGGTTACGGCAGTTAATAGAGCAGGGGCGTATTGTGATTGGCCCGTGGTATACACAGAGCGATTTTCTGGTGGTTGGTGCGGAATCAATAACCCGAAACTTATTGCTCGGCCACGCCGACTGCCAGTGTTTCGGTGGCACAATGCCAATCGGTTATGTGCCTGATTCTTTTGGGCAAAGTGCACAACTGCCGATGTTTTTGCAGCAATTTGCGATCGACTACGCCGTTATCTGGCGCGGCTGGAGCGAACACAATGTCGCGCATAGCGAATTTAGCTGGCAGGCCGCCGATGGCAGCAAAGTCACCACCGCCGTGTTGCCGTGGGGCTATGGTTGCGCCAAATGGCTGCCTGACAATCCCCAAACGGCCCAAAAAACGCTGGAACCGATACTGGAAAAACAGACGCGTTTCTCCCTCACCGACCACGTTTTGCTGCCCAACGGTAACGACCAGTCGCCGTTTGAATATCGTGTTCCGGCAATGCTCGAGCAGCTTAACCCACAGCAGGATGACTACCGCTTTGTGCGCAGTAGTTTCAGCCAGTTTTTCCAGGCGCTGGAAAGCGCCAACGTGACTCTGCCGGTTTATCAGGGCGAGTTTCTCAGCCCGAAATATATGCGTATTCATCGCGGTATTTTCTCGACCCGCATCGACATCAAGCAACTTAACGCCCGCCTGGAACGGACGCTGAGCCAGCATCTGGAGCCGTTGCTGGCAGTCAACTGGCGGCTGGGCCTGCCGTATCCGCAACATGCCGTCGATAATATCTGGCGTGAAGCGATGAAATCCCACGCCCACGACAGCATCGGTGGCTGCAATTCAGATCGGGTTAACGCGATGGTCAAAAATCGCCTTGAATCGGGTCTGGAAATGGCGAACCAGTTGATTGACCTGAATATGAAGATGCTGGCTGAAGGGATCACAGCGCAGCAAGATGGCAAGAAAATCATCATCTTCAATGCGCACCCGCAGATGAGTGCCGGGCTGGTCGAGCTGACAATATTCACACCGGAACAAGATTTCCGCGTGGTCGACAGCGAAGGCAAAGAGTGTCGCTGGCAGATTGTCGAAGAAGGCCGCCAGGATATGTCGATTATCGTTCAGGAGTTATCAAACAGCACCGAAACCACCTGGTATCGCAAATGTTGTTTGTTGCTGGAGGTCGCCAATATTCCTGCCTGTGGCTATCAAACGTTGTATCTGCAAGAGGGTATTAACGCAGGCTTTGAGCAGCAGGCTAAATCGATAAACAAACTGGAAAACGCCTGGCTGCGTCTGGAAGTGGACGAGCAAGGCATTTTGACGTTAACCGACAAGCGCAGTCAGCAGAGCTATCACAATATTCTGCAACTGGTTGATGGCGGCGATGCAGGCGATAACTACAACTATTCGCCGCCGTTTGATGACTGGCTAATCAACAGTAATGGCTTCCTGACGTCAATCAGCGGCACACAAGGGGCGCTGCAAAGTGCGCTGACGCTAAGCTGGAAAATAGCGGTGCCGCAGGATCTGGCGGCTCGCCGTGAACAGCGTGCGGATGCCGCACTCGATATCACCATGACTATCACGCTTGCCGACAGCAACGCCTGGCTGGATGTGGCAATTAGCGTCAATAACACGGTGCGCGACCACCGATTGCAAGTGCTACTGCCGACCGCGGCTCAAAGTCATATTCATTTTGCCGATCAGCCGTTTGGCTTGATTGAACGCCAAAACTTGCCGTCGGAAATGGCGGTCTGGCAGGACGAGCAATGGACCGAAGCGCCGGTGGCGCTCTACCCGATGCAAAGCCAGGTGATGATGTATGACGCGCAGCGGGGATTGTGCGCTGTGACCGAAGGGTTGCGTGAATATCAAATCCCGCAAAACAGGCAAGATGTGATAGCGGTGACCTTGCTGCGCAGCGTCGGTTGGCTCGGGCAGGCCAATATGTCTTACCGTCCAGGGCGTGCGTCCGGTATGGTTTTGCCTTCGCCTGATTCGCAAATACAGGGCATGCACCACTTCAAACTCAGTGTACTGGCGATGAATCACGGTGCGGATAACGCATTCTGGCGCAACGTTGAACGCGCGCGCGGCAACCTTCATGCGTGGCTGGCTACTGGCTGGTCGCGTTTTCGCACTAATCCTCATGGCCGCACTTTCCCGCCTCATTTCAGCGTCTTAAGTTGGGATACCGAACTGCATTTCAGCGTGCTGAAAAAAGCTCAGCATCGCGATGCGCTGGTGGTGCGTGGCTGGAACCCCACAGCTCAACCGCTGCAGTGTGGCGCGCCTGAAACCCACGGCGAAATCATGCCAGCAACGCTTGCGGAAACCGCACTGGAAGCTCAGCCAGACACGGTGACAACGTGCGCGCCGGCGACTTTTGTCATCACATTTTAGGGCGGGAAACACATGTTAACCCTCAACTTTATTTGTACTTTGCCTAACGGCATCCATGCTCGCCCGGCAAGCGAAATAGAACAGCGCACACAACCTTTTTCGGCGTCGATTACGCTTATCAACCTCAGCAAAAAGACCCAGGCAGATGCGAAAAGCGTACTGGGCATGATTGGTGCCGATATTACTAACGGCGACTCGTGCCAGTTTCTGATTGAAGGTGGCGATCAACAGGCAACCTTTGATGTGTTGCAGGCTTTTATGCGTGGTGAGTTTGCCGATTGCGACGAGCCGCTGGCTTTCTCACTGGAAACCCACTCACAGCCGTTGCCTGTATTTATAGAACATGCGGGCGCGGACTGTGTGCGTGGTAACGGAGTGAGTAAGGGAATCGGGCGCGGTGTGCCGGTGCATATTGATTGCGTCGATCTCCATGAATTGTCGCGCCATGAACCTGCCGCTGACCTCGTACATCAGCATCAGCAACTGTCTGATGCCTGGGTTTTAACGAAGAATATGTTAGCCGAGTCGGATAGCGGTGCTGCGCAGGTGTTAGCCGCACAGCTTAAATTGCTGAGCGATCCAGCATTTAAATCCTGCTTGCTGTCACATACCTCGGCGCGCAATGCGTTGCAGGCCATCGCATTGACGGTGCAAACACTGAGCGAGTCTTTGCTGAAAAGCAGCAGCCAATATTTGCGTGAAAGGGTGATCGACATTCGCGATCTTTGCCAGAGCATTGCCGCAAATGTGCTGGGGCGGCCACTTGAAATTCAACTGACGCTCACCGAAGACAGCATCGTGATATGTAGCGGCGTACTGACGCCAGGGCAGTTCCTGCGGCTGCGCAACCCACATCTGCAAGGCATAGTGATGGGCGATGGCGGTGAAACGTCCCACACCGTGATTCTGGCGCGGTCATTTGGTGTGCCGTTGTTGTGCGGAGTGACGCAATCTGAGGCACTCGTGCGTAGCGCCAGCATGATGATTCTCGACAGCCGCCATGGTGTGCTGGTGGCCAATCCCAATGCCGCAATGGAAAGCTGGTATCGGCTGGAAACCGAAAAGCAGCAGGCGATTACGGCACGCAGTGCATCGCTGTGCGGGCAACAAGTTACGACGGTGGATGGCACATCGGTGAGCGTGCTGGCGAATATTGCCCTGGCTGTTGAAGCGCAGGAGGTGTTTAGCAAAGGCGCGGATGGCGTCGGCCTGTTCCGCACCGAAATGCTCTTCTGTGAACGCAGTCTGCCACCTGATGAAGAAGAACAATATCAGGCGTATAGCGAAGTGTTGCGTGCGGCGAAAGGCAAAAAAATCACCATTCGTACACTGGATATCGGCGGCGATAAACCTTGTGATTTTCTCGATTTACCCAAAGAAGAGAACCCATTCCTCGGCTATCGCGCAGTGCGCATGTATCCGCAATTTCATGAAATATTCACCACACAAGCGCGAGCTTTACTCAGATCGAGCGCGGTTGGCCCGCTAAATATTATGGTACCGATGGTGGCCACGCTTCAGGAAATTCAGTGGTTACACAGCCAGTTCCAGCACGTCGCGCACACCTTGCAGCAAGAAGATATCTCCGTCGGTGAATGGCATCTCGGTATTATGGTTGAGGTGCCATCTACGCTTTATTTACTGGAAAAAGCCGCGAAATACCTCGATTTTGTCTCTATTGGTAGCAATGACCTTACACAGTACTTCCTGGCGTGCGATCGCGGTAATCCACAGGTGCGTCACCTTTACGATTATCGCAACCCGACGTTTTTGGCACTTATGCGTGATATTACGCAACGTGCGCAGGCCGCCGGGCTGGTGATTAGCTTGTGTGGCGAAATGGCCGCAGATAAGCAAATGTTGCCGCTGCTGATTGGAATGGGATTAACGCAGTTAAGCATGGCGGTGGGAGCTATCACGCCGTGTAAGGAAGCGCTAACTTCACTGGATATTGCGCAATGCCAACAACTCCTTGAAACAGCGATTGCCAGTGAGAGCGGCGAACAAGTGCTGGAACTTGTTGAGCAATTCATGCGAGCACAGTCGCAAAAAACGGTGCTGGCGGCGGAGTTGGTGTTGCTGGATAAAAGTGTGTCCAGCAAAGAAGAAGCCATCAAATTACTGACTGATAACCTTGAAGTGCAGCAGCGTGTCGTTTCCGGAGCACTAGCGGAAAGGGCTATCTGGGATCGCGAAGCCGTGTTTTCTACCGCACTCGGATTTTCAGTGGCGATTCCACATTGCAAATCAGCGCATGTATTGCACAGCAGTATTTCGCTTTTGCGGTTAAATGCGCCATTGAATTGGGGCGAAGATGTTGATGTGAAGCTGGTCATTATGCTGACAGTGAGCGAACAGGAACAAGATAATCACATGAAGATTTTCTCGCGCCTGGCTCGCAAATTGATGCACAGCGAATTCCGCGAACCGCTTCACACGTTGTCGAATGCTGCCGCGATCACCGAACTTTTAGCTATTGAACTGGCACTTTAACGGACTATAGCGAAATGAACCTGTCCCATTAGACTATTTGTTTCATGAATGTATTTTGAAGTGTAATGGGATTATTTATCTCTGTTTTTTGTAGAGTAGATAACATAAGGAAATAATAAATCTTGCTAGGGTGGTTACTGTAATTACCCTGGCTTTATTAATTGAGTGGTTTTATTTTCTGGATGTAACAGGAAGTAATGGATATTGTTTGTTTCTAAATCTAAATGAGAGCAAAGATAACTTCACTATGACAGGGTTAATTAATCTGTGACTCCTGTCTTTTTTCTTTTTAACACAATGCATTATTTATATCCGTCATGATTCAACTGATTGGGTGCAGTCAGTGTAGGTGCCGCAGCGAATCTGTCTGATATATATGAATAAGAGGGATCTTCAATGAAGCAGCAGATGCAAATGGTCGGGCAGGCTATGTTAGTCCCTATTTCTATTATCACGATTGGTTCTATGTTAATGGGTTTTGGTAGCGCTTTTAAAAATAAAGAGGTGATAGCAGCGCTACATCTGTCCTCCTTTATTTATGAGGGGTCTTTGCCATTTATTGGTTTCACAATTATGAAAGCGATGGGCGATGTGGTTTTCACTAATTTACCGCTTTTTTTTGCCTGTGGTGTCTCTTTTGGTTTGGCCAAAAAAGAGAAGGGCTGGGCCGCGTTTTCCGGTGTGGTTGGGTTTATGGCGATGCACTATGTCATAAGCACCATCCTCGGTTTAAACGGTTTATCCCCACAGACGACCAGTGCGAGTTATTTTCAACAAGTAGGTTTTGAGCAGGTGAGTGCAGTCCAAAAGGCTTCGATATATACCAACGAGCTTGGCATGTTTACCTATCGAATGAGTATTTTTGGTGGCCTGCTTATCGGGTTAGTCACCTCTTATTTGCATAACCGTCTTTATAACGTGAAGCTGCCCATCGTGCTGTCTTTTTTTGCCGGAACACGCACCGTGCCTATTGTGGCGCTGTTAACCGGTTCAATGTTGGGCATTGTTTTTTACTTTATCTGGCCTCCGATAGGCGGTGTGCTTGCCCAGTTCAGCAAATTGATCTGGAATTCCGGGTTGTTCGGGACATTCCTTTGGGCGGTGGTCGATAAATCGTTACTGCCAATTGGTTTACATCATCTGGTCACCACGCCGATTCGCTTAACTGAATTGGGCGGGTCAATGGAGATCTGCGGCAAGTTGGTTAGCGGGACCACGAATATTTATATGGCTCAACTCGCTTGCGAGGAAACAACTGAACTATTAGTGAGAGGTTTTCAGTCTGGTCGTTCCGTGATTCATTTTGGTGCTTTACCCGGCGCAGGTTTAGCTATCTATCAGTGTGCTAAATATAAACATAAAAAAGCGGTGGCGGGTTTACTGATTCCGGTATTAACGGCCATGGTTCTTTTTGGCGTAACGGAACCGATTGAATATACCTTTTTATTTGTCGCACCGTGGTTGTTTTACCTGGTGCATGTGCCATTAACTGGACTTGCCTTTGTGCTGACTGAGATGGCAGGTGTTTCCATTTATGGTGGAAGTATTAAAGATATTTTACCGGTGCTGCTACAGCCTTCAAAACTTAATTGTTGGGGCTATCTCTGGCTGATACCCCTGTTCTTTTGTATTTATTACGTGCTATTCAGGTTTCTCATTTTGAAATTTAATGTCATGACACCAGGTCGTGAGCCTGACGATGAAGAAAATACAGCAGAAGAAATAAAGTTGTATACCAAAGCAGACTATAAAAATAAGCAGCAAAGTACGCCTGGCGACATGCTAGCCCATCAAATCATTGAAGCCTTTGGCGGTGCGGAAAATATTATTGCTTTTGATAACTGTATTTCTCGCTTACGGGTCGAAGTCAAAGATCCCGAAAAAGTGGCCGCTGATAATTACTGGAAGAAAAAATTACAGGCAAAAGGCGTCGTCCGCGTGGGTGATAAGGGCTACCAGATTATTTATGGCGCTGAGGTGGTAATGATTGCTGGCGATTGTAAAGAATTATTGGATTGTTAAGGGAAAATATCATGACGATTCAGAAACCCACCGACACAGAATATATCGAACTCTTGCCGTTACATCTGACCGTATATCCAAAAGATCAGCAGCAGATCCAGCAAATTTCCTTTTGTGTGCCGGAAGGAATCGAACGACTGGAAGTTCGCTATCGCTATAGCCCCGGGAACACAGTTGATCTGGGAATGATGGCGAATGGAACGGTGCATGGCTGGAGTGGGGGGGCAAGAGATGCAGTGCGACTTAGCGAATGCTATGCAACACCGGGTTATCAGCGAAGTGCCATTGCGCCAGGAAACTGGCACATCCTGCTTGGCCTGCATCACGTAACCAATACCTGCGATATTCATGTTGATATCACTTTTCACAAGAAACACTGGCGCTGGTTTAAAGGCGATACACACATTCATTCCCTGCACAGCGACGGGAAATTGAGTGTCGGGGAACTGGTTGAGCGAGCGCAGGCGTATGGCTATCACTACCTGTTTTTTACCGATCACAATACGTGCTCTCAAAACCGAGAAATTAGCGCCATCAACAGTGAGCTTTGCCTGATACCGGGAATGGAACTGACGACCACTCGCGGGCATGTCAACCTGGTAGGTTGCGATCGCCCGGTTCAGAATTTCATCCCCTGCGACAGTGAATTCGCTGTCTTTGCGCGCATCCACGAAGCGCGTCAAAACGGTGCGCGCATTGGTATCAATCATCCTTTTTGCCAGCATTGTCCGTGGCTGAGTGAAATCAAAGAGTTTGACTGGCTGGAAATTTGGAACGGTGAATGGGATGGCTGTACGCAAAATGAACAGGCGTTTCAGTTCTGGTATCAACAGCTTTGTGACGGGAAATTTTGTGTTGCGGTAGCCGGAAGTGATTTCCACCGTGAAAAAGGTCTGGCGCTTGCACATACCTGGGTGCGGGCCGAATGTTGCGAACGTGAAGCCATTCTCAGTGCATTACAGGCTGGCCGAGCCTGGTTTCAGTGCGATGACATGGTGCTCGAAGAGTTTAGTGTCAGCGGGGCAGGGATTGGCGAGTCCACTTCCGGGCGGCAACTGGTGGTGAAACTTAAGACCGAGCCTGCGAACGAAATTCTACTCTATAGCAGCAGGGGCATCACAACGCTGGAAAGTGACAACGGAAATCTCTGCTGGTCCGGGGATTGTGCAGCGGAAGGTTTTGTTTTCCTGCGTATTAATCGCGAGGGTCATGCTCGTTTAATTACCAACCCTGTCTGGCTTAGATAAAAGGAATATCCAATGAAGAAGGATCGCCGTGTTATTCATGCTGTGTCGCATACCCACTGGGATCGCGAATGGTATTTCACTACCATCGATACCCAGGTGCTGGCAGTAAAAGCATTTACCGAACTGGTGGAGGCGTTAGAGGGGAACGAGCACTTTGACTACCATCTTGATGCACAAAGCTCCTTGCTGGTTGATTATTTGCAGATCAAACCGGAGATGACCGCACGGGTCAGGAAACTGGTGGCAGACAAGCGTTTGCTGGTCGGGCCGTGGTACACCCAGCCGGATTTGTTTGCTATTAGCACCGAGTCAATGTTCCGAAACTTGCGGATTGGTATCTACCATGCAAAGCAAGCTGGCTACTGCATGGATGTCCTTTATTTGCCTGACACTTTTGGCGCACATGCTCAAATTCCTCAGCTCGCTAGCGCATTTGGTCTGAATAATATTTTGATCCGCAGAGGTTATGACCGCGATTTGATGGGGCCGCCAGAGTTGATGTGGCAGGCCGCCAATGGCGAGCAAGTTAAAACGGTCGTGATGCCTTACGGTTACATGCTGGGGCATCCTGAGCGCGGGGCGCGATACCGCAATTTTGATATTAACCATTTTCATGTTGAAACCTTCCCGCTGCTGGAACGCATGAAACAGCTAAGCGATAGCGAACATCTGCTTTGCCCGATCGGTGGCGATCAGGTGAGCTGCGACAAGGATTTTGAAAAGCTGGTGGCGCAGGTGGGTTGTCACTCGGAGGATGACTGGCGGGTCAGTAACTACGAGGCTTTTATGGCCGCCATTGAGCCTGATTCACTGTCGATATACCAGGGCGAGTTTCGCAGCCCGCGTATGGCTCGGGTACACAAAAGTATCGGTTCTTCGCGTTATGACATTAAAAAGGCGAACTATGAGGCTGAGGCCTGTTTAATCACCCTTGTCGAACCGATGATTGCCCTGGCGCGGGCGAATGGTTTTCGCGTGCCGGAAGAGATGCTCGAAAAAGCGTGGCGGTTGCTTCTGGAATCTCATGCCCATGATAGTGCGGGTGGGTGTAATAGTGACGAAACCAATCGTGATGTTGTGCATCGTTGCCGCCAGGCGCAGCAGATTGGTGAAGCACTTTATAATTTGTGCGCGCGCTTGCTGTTGCAAAATCATGATCGCCAGAATACCTACCGTTTTTTACTCACCAATGGTACCAGTAGCCCGCGCATTTACAGCCGCGACCAGGTGTTAATCTCGGCCAGCGCCGCATTTTCCATTCTCGACAACGAAGGTGCCAGCGTACCGTTTGTCTTGCTGGATCAGCAGAAGATCAATCGCCCACGTCATGTGCTGTTAACGCCAGATGGTGAAGTCGAAACCTTGAGTAACGAGTTTTATTATCTTAATCGCATTGATATTCCTGATGTTGCCGTCCCGCCAACGGGTATGGCTCAGTTCAGACTGGAGAGCGCCACGGCGGATTCAATGATCACTATGCAGCCGCTAGCTCAGAGCGCTATTGAAAACAGTCGCTACAAACTCACCTGGCGGGACGGAAATCTTGACCTGCTTGATAAATTCAGCGGCGACACCATTGAGCGGTTAATACGGCTGGCGGATATCGCGAACGATGGCGATTTATATGATTTCTCTCCGCTTGCTGGAGATGAAGAAAGGCTGTTTGACCAGTTTGAATGGCTCGGTGCCAGTCAGTGCGAACGCAAGCAGGAGCTGCGGTTATCTGCCACATTGCAACTGCCCGAAGCGATCAATTCGCAGCGAACAGAGAGAGTTTCGCAGCAGCGGCCAGTCGCCATTGAGCTGGTTGTGACAATGGAAGACGACGTAATACGCTTTGCGCTGGCGGTTGATAATCAGGTGCGCGAGCATCGTATGCAGGTACTGATTAACACCGGTAAGGCGATCACTTCCGTGAAAGCCGACATGCCGTTCGGCTGGATTGAGCGGCATAACCAGAACATCACCTCAGCTTCAGGCTATACAGAAATGCCAGTGGATACGGAGCCTTTTATGCACTGGCTCAGCGCCCACGAGGATTACCACGTGTATGCCCGTGGTCTGAAAGAGTACGAATATAGCGGGTCAGATCTGCGATTGACGTTGTTCAGAGGGGCGGGTTTTGTGGGGAAAGACGATCTGCTATATCGGCCAGGGCGCGCTTCCGGGCATGTGCTTGCGGCACCGGAGGCGAATTTGACCGGTTGGCTACATTTCGAATTTGCGCTTAGCCTTGGGAAAAGAAGTGCCGCTGCGGTGGTTATCAGCCAGCAAAAGTACAGTTTCAATGCTTTGCTCTGGCAGTGGCAGGAGGAAGAGAAGCACCTTCATCGGCTGGATAATTTCGATATGGAAATAACCCAAAAGCCGGTCACCGTCTGGAGCCTGATTGATGAGATTCCTCAAGGGCTGGTGTGGAGTGGAACAGACGTGTTGTACGGTAAAACCCTGCTACGGTTCTGTAATCCCGCTGCGCAACCGATAGACATTCCGCAATGCTGGAAGTCATTGTTGTGTAACGCACTGGGAGAACCGATTAACAAGGACAGGCTCACGGCTTTTGATCATCTGACGCTACGCCTGGCGAACACCGAGGCTCAAAGCTGTTAGCGCTAGAGTGTCATTTTCCATGCCTGAATAGCGGCAATACGGCGACGCGTTAACTCATCGCGGATCGCCGGGCCGCTAAAACCAGCATCAATGACCTCTTTGTTGGTGACGCTTTGTGCTGCAACCCAGGCCGCACGCAGCAATCTGCCCTGAGGATAGTCATTGGCTTCAAAACCTGTGCGCCCGCGGGCATCCGCTTCGCTGGTTAAAGCGACTTGCTCAATGCGCTGCGGTTTGCGCCAGGCATCAATGGCATCGAATAACTTGATGATGGTTTTTGGCTGTAAAATAGCGAAGGTGTGAATCAGGTCGTGGTATTCAGCGACCAGTTTGGCAAGGTCGCGAATTTCATTAGGCACACGCATTCGCTGGCACATTCGTTCGACGAGTTTTACCCCCGCCGGGCCATGCCCGTGATGACGCGGCCAGAACTCTTTTGGTGTCAGCCCTTTCCCCAGATCGTGGCATAAGGTGGCAAAGCGTACATCGACTTCAGGGCTGAGTTGCGCGGCAATCGCCAGCGTCATCAAAACGTGAATGCCGGTGTCGATTTCCGGGTGCCATTTTTCTGGCGCAGGGACACCAAACAGCGCATCAATTTCTGGAAACAGAATTTTCAGTGCGCCGCATTTGCGCAGTACATCGAAATACACTTGTGGATTGCGGGTGGTGAGCGCATTTTCTGTTTCTTTCCAGACGCGTTCCGGTGTCAGATGCTCAAGCTCGCCATTGGCGGCCATCGACGACATCAATGCCATGGTTTCAGGAGCAATCTGGAAATTTAGGTGAGCGTAACGTGCAGCAAAACGCGCGACGCGTAAAACACGTAGCGGGTCTTCATTAAAAGCGGGAGAGACATGGCGCAGCAGGCGTTTTTCGATATCGACACGCCCGTTATATGGGTCGATAAACTCGCCGTGTTCGTCCTGTGCAATGGCATTGATGGTGAGATCACGGCGCAGTAAATCTTGCTCAAGCGTGACATCAGGCGCGGCGTAGCAGGTGAAACCTGTGTAACCCTGGCCTGATTTTCGCTCGGTGCGCGCTAATGCGTACTCTTCACGCGATTGGGGATGCAGAAACACCGGGAAATCTTTGCCCACCTGCTGATAACCCGCATCGAGCATTTCTTGTGGAGTTGCCCCCACAACCACCCAATCTTTATCTTTGACCGGTAATCTCAACAACCCATCGCGTACTGCACCACCGACCAGATAAATCTTCACGCTTCAATGCCCCTGCATCTGTTAACCAATTACGATAATACCTAAGTGTAGGATACAGGGATGGCGATCAGTTCATCCAGCGATCTTTCTTCTTCCGGCTTGGAATCATGTGTGGCAGTAACAGGCCAAGCAGCAAGCCGAAACCTGCAACACCGCCGCCGTACATAAACCATTGCATGATGATGGCGCGTTGCTTGTCGTCCAATTGAACATTCGCGGCTTCAACTTTTTTCTTCGCGACGATCAATTGGTTTTTAAGTTCTTGATTTTCATCTTTTAGACCGGTGATAACGCTGTCGCTCTGCGCGACTTTCTGCTGCATATCAGCAGTACGCTGATTCCAGGTGGTGTCGATATTAGTCAACTTGTCCGTCAGCGTTTTAACCTGGTTTTCCAGGTCTGGCACTCGAATACGCAGGCTTGGCGTGGTGCTCAGTTGCGCCAGAGGAATCCAGGATGTACGGCCATTGCTATCGCGCACCTGACCGTATTTGCTTTCTTCATTGCTCTGCAACAGAGTCACTTCTTCCCCGGCATTGACGGTGCCAAGTAAGCGATAATTGTCCCCAGGGCCACTACGTACCCAGGTATTTAGTTCGTCCGATACGTAACGTTTTTCTTCGGCATGAGCCACAACGGAAACGCTAAGAGAAAGCAAAGTAAGGCAAATTAGGCGGAATTTGTGCATGATTTCGTCGTTATTGTCATAAATAGTGGAACGATAGTAGTGGCATCAGTCTGACGGTGCAATCCGTAAACCTGAATGAGAATCATCCTGGTGTTAATTTGACCACTTACTCGCGATTAGTGGCCCGTCGAAATACGCGCCACTCATGGTAATTTGGTGAAAAATATTATCTACTGACCACCAGTTAAAGATTAAGTTCGCCGGGTGTAAACCCGATGTGACCCAAATAAAAGTAAAAAGACGATGACCCAAGAAATCGAGCTCAAATTTATTGTTAATCCAGCTGAACTGGATTCCATTCGTAACACTTTAAATTCGCTGGAAAGCCAGCACAGCGAACCTCGCCAGTTGCTCAATATCTACTATGAAACTGCCGATAACCAACTGCGCCGTCATGATATGGGGCTGCGTATCCGTGGCGATAACGGCCACTATGAAATGACGATGAAAATCGCGGGACGTGTCATTGGCGGGCTGCATCAACGCCCGGAATACAACGTTGAGCTGACATCACCGGAACTGGCACTTGCGCTGTTGCCGGCAGAAGTCTGGCCGGAAGGTATTTCCCCTGACGAAATTCAGTCACAGCTTAATCCTTTATTCAGCACTGATTTTGCCCGTGAAAAATGGGTCGTTACGCACGGTAACAGCCGTATCGAACTGGCGCTGGATTTAGGTGAAGTGAAAGCGGGCGAACAGGTTGAACCTTTATGTGAGCTGGAGCTTGAGCTGCTGGAAGGCGAAACGGCGGATGTGCTGGCTTTTGCTAAACAACTGGTTGCACAACCGGGTATACGGCAGGGTAGCTTGAGCAAAGCCGCGCGTGGATACCATCTGGCACAGGGAAATGTGGACCGCGAAATTAAGCCGTTAACCGTATTGCGAGTGGCACCGAAAGCAACAGTAGAGCAAGGTCTGGAAGGCTCTCTGGAGCTGGCGCTTTCCCACTGGCAATACCACGAAGAACTGTGGTTGCGTGGCAACGGCAAAGCGAAAGCTCAGGTGTTGGAAGCGGTTGGCCTTGTGCGACACGCACTGGCACTGTTCGGCGGCATCGTTCCACGCAAAGCAAGTACAGAACTGCGTGAATTGCTGGCAACCTACGAAGCGATGCTTCCACAAGAACTGAAAGCAACTGAACTGGCATTCAGCGAACAAAGCAGCCAGGCCAAACTGGCGCTAACTGAATGGCTGGTTGGGCGTCAGTGGCAGAAATTTAGCGACGACAAAGCCAATGTCAAACTGGCCGGTTCGTTTAAGCGCTTTGCGGATACCCATCTTTCGCGTCATGCCGCAGAACTGAAAGAAACTTTCCAGCGTCCATTGGGCGATAGCTATGCTGATCAGTTGCCGCGTCTGGCACGTGAAACTGGCTCCATTCGCCTGCTGGCAGGCGTTTATGACGATGCGAAAACGCAACCGTGGCTGGATAACTGGCAAGGGTTGCGTCATGCCATTGTGACTCGCCAACAAGTCGAAATTGAACATTACCGTAATGAAGCGATCTCGCAGGCTCCTTTCTGGTTGCATAGCGGGAAGTAACTTTACCCATTATTTAGAGCATATCGTTTGTAAGGGACACACCCATGATGTCGCAAGCGCCACTTTTACAGCAGCATATGCAGGCGGCGCTGGCGCGTCTGCCACAGGATATTGACCGCCAGACGCTAAGCCACGAGGCTCAAGCTGTGTTGGCGTTTAGTGATTTTGTTTGTGACAGCATGGCGGCTTATCCCGCATGGATGGCGGAGCTGGAACAGTCCCCTCCGCTTGCCGACGAATGGCAGAACTATGCCGCCTGGCTGCAGGAAGAATTGCAGCACGTTGATAGCGAACCTACGCTAATGACCGCGCTGCGTCTTTTCCGCCGCCGTATCATGGTGAGAATTGCCTGGGCGCAAACACTGCAACAAGTCCCTACCGAAAGCTCTCTCCAGCAATTAAGTGTATTGGCCGAAACGTTAATTATTGCCGCTCGTGACTGGTTGTATGCCGCGTGCTGCCGCGAGTGGGGCACACCCTGTAATCAGGCGGGAGT
>NZ_JAHWLU010000057.1:0-29615 GCF_022134725.1 Buttiauxella sp. S19-1 | reverse complement strand
CTCCCGGGTAACCGTGGGCTGGCGTAAAACGAGAGCGCCAGCGACAACACTCCTGCGGCAATCAGCGCAAACTTAACTCCACGACGACCAAACCAACGCCAAATTAATATGCAGCCCAGTGGCAGCAAAATATAAAATTGCCACTCCAGCGAGAGTGACCAGGTGTGTAGCAACCAATTTTCGTGGGAAGCAATATCGAAATAACCCGCTTCACGCCAGAACTTTAGATTGGAGACAAAGGTTAACGCCGTTACAGCATTGGCCGCCAGTACGCGATAATCTGCCGTGGGCAACCATAACCAGCCAATAATGAGCAACACCACGCATAACACTATTAAAGCCGGAATAATCCGTCGGGCTCGCGCCAGATAAAAAGCCCACAGTGAAAATTTCCCGAGTTCCAGCCCGTTTATGATGATGGCCGTCATCAAGAATCCAGAGATGACAAAAAATACATCAACCCCGGCAAAACCGCCGCCAAATCCAGGTATACCAAAGTGATAAAATACGACTGCTAATACTGACCAGGCTCGCAGCCCATTGACATCATGGCGAAATGCTTTAGGTGTTAGCGAGGCAGGACGGGACAAATTAATAACCATAAGTTACCAGATTCCAGTATATCGCGATAATGCAGCCAACCTGCATCGTGACAAATCAATCCCGACAAGCGCACAAAATACACTTGGGGTGAATATAATTTCATCTCTGACATAACTACCAGGAAACGTGTGCTGAACGACACAAATTTATCCGGGGAATGATTTGTCGGAATGATCAAGCAGACAGTTCTTAATCATTCAGTGAAGCATAATACTTTTTCTCCGCTTTTGCTGGCGGATATATTCAGCGAGTAAATAAAACGATGAAATCATCTATTTCATCAATCAAACCATACGAAAAGTTCTGCTGCGCTATACCATCAGCTTTCCCTTTTAGAACGGGCTGGCGTGATGGGCTTTGATCAACTCCCCGCTAATGGGATGAACAAAATGCAGCTCACTGGCGTGCAGCATTAGCCGAGGTGTTTGTTCTGTGCCTGGCAGCAGGCGGCCACCATACAGGTCGCAACCCAAAATAGGGTGGCCCAATTGCTGGCAGTGGATGCGGAGTTGATGAGTACGCCCGGTTTCGGGGGTGAGCTGTACCCGCGTCAACGGCAGTAACGTCCCGTCTGCCAGTTCATGATAAAAGCGCTCAACGACCTGATAGAAAGAGCGAGCTGGCTTGCCGTGGATTGCGCAAATTGACATCAGCGGGAACAGCGCCGGGTCTTTGGCAATCGCTGCGTCTATCATTCCTTCGTTGTGCTCCACATGCCCACACAGCAGCGCACTGTAAACTTTGGTCACTGTGCGCTGGCTGAATTGTTGGCAAAGGGCGGCATTTATCGCTTTATTGCGGGCAATCACCATCAGCCCGGAAGTTCCGAAATCCAGGCGGTGTACCAGGGTGCAGCCTGCGAATATCTGTACCAGCCGATGATGCACCGAATCGAGATTTTGCGGATTTTTCCCCGACAGGCTGAGCAGCCCGCTGGGTTTATTGATAATGACCAGGTGATCGTCCTGATAGAGATTTTCGATCGTGTCATGGCACGGCGGGGCAATAAAGGTATCGATAATCGTAGACATCAGGCTACCCGGATGAAGAGTGGGTGCGGATGATAACCAATTTTAAACTGACTGGCGAATTTGGCTCCCGGAGCCGGGAGCCGTTTAGTCAGTTAGCTTTTGTGTCGGCGTAGCCAGATTAATTTGTAGGCTGCAGGAATGATAAACATCGATAACAACGGTGCGGTAATCATCCCGCCGATCATTGGCGCAGCAATTCGGCTCATCACTTCTGACCCCGCTCCGGTTCCCCACAAAATAGGTAACAGGCCAGCAATAATCACTGCCACCGTCATCGCTTTTGGCCGGACGCGCAACACCGCGCCGTGGTAAAGCGCATCATCAAGCCCTTCGCTGGTGAACGTTTCCGGGCGCGCGAGTTGCGGATTCGCTTCAATAGCCTGGCGCAAGTACATCAGCATCACCACGCCAAACTCCGCGGAAACCCCAGCGAGGGCGATAAAACCGGTACCGGTGGCGACTGACATATGGAACCCTTGCCAGTACAGGAACCAAATACCGCCCACTAAAGCGAACGGTAGGCTCATCAGAATCAGTAACGCTTCATCAAAGCGGCGGAAGGCCAGATACAACAACACAAAGATAATCACGAGGGTCATTGGCACCATCAGTTTCAGTTTCTTGTTGGCGTGTTCCAGTAATTCAAACTGCCCGGAATACGACACGCTGGTGCCCGGTTTAAGTTTCACCTTTTCATCAATTACCTTTTTCAGATCGTCGACAATCGACACCATGTCACGCCCGCGCGCATCAATGTAAATCCAGTTGGTCGGGCGCGCGTTCTCGGTTTTGAGCATCGACGGGCCAGAGAGGACGCTGACGTCGGCCACATCACCGAGCGTGATTTGCTGCTTCATTGGCGTGAGGATTGGCAATTGTTTTAGTGTTTCCGGGCTATCGCGCAAGCCTTGCGGGTAACGAATGTTGATTGGATAGCGTGCCACACCTTCCACCGTTTCACCCACCGTGGCACCGCCGATGGCAGAGGAGATAAACAGCTGAACGTCGCCCACGGTCATACCATAGCGCGAAGCTTTTTCGCGGTTGATTTTCACATCAATATAGCGCCCACCTTCCAGGCGGTCGGCCAGTGCCGAAGTCACACCAGGAACCGTTCTGGCAACTACTTCAATACGCCGTGCAGTTTCATCCAGGTCGGTAAGATCGGTGCCGGAGACTTTGATACCGATCGGGCTTTTGATGCCGGTAGACAACATATCAATGCGGTTGCGAATCGGCTGAACCCAGAGATTCGCCAGCCCCGGTAAGCGCACCGTGGCATCCAGCTCTTCAATGATTTTGTCGACGGTCATCCCTGGTCGCCACTGATCCTGCGGCTTCAGTTGAATGGTGGTTTCCACCATTTCCAGCGGGGCGGAATCGGTTGCCGTTTCTGCTTTGCCAGATTTACCAAACACCGAAGCCACTTCCGGCACGGTTTTAATCAGTTTATCGGTGGTTTGCAGGATTTGCGCTGCCTGGCCCGGAGAGACACCGGGCAGCGTTGAAGGCATATACAGTAAATCGCCTTCGTTAATTTTCGGCAGGAATTCACCGCCTACTTTGCTGAGCGGCCATATCACGGTAATTATTGATAACACCGCCACCAGCAGCGTTAATTTTGGCCGTTGCAGGACTTTGAGCAAAAACGGGTGATACATCTTTATCAGCATGCGGTTCAGTGGATTACTGTTTTCCGCAGGGATTTTCCCTCTGATCCAAAAACCCATCAGAATAGGAATGACCATAATTGCCAGCAACGCGGAACCGGCCATCGCGTAGGTTTTGGTAAAAGCCAGAGGCCCGAATAAACGTCCTTCTTGCCCTTCCAGAGTAAAAATCGGAATGAACGACAGGGTGATGATCAGCAGGCTGATAAACAGGGCAGGGCCAACTTCAACAGAGGCATCGGTAATCACTTTCCAGCGCGTTTCGTTATCAATACTTTTCCCCGTGTGGTTATGCCCCCAGTCCTCAAGCCGTTTATGCGCGTTTTCTATCATCACAATGGCGGCATCCACCATTGCCCCCACCGCAATCGCAATGCCGCCCAGCGACATCATGTTGGCGTTTAGCCCCTGAAAATGCATGATGATAAAGGCGATACACAGCCCGAGCGGGAGCGAAATAATAGCGACCAGCGCGGAACGCAAGTGCCAGAGGAACAGGGCGCAAACCACGGCGACAACGATAAATTCTTCCAGCAATTTATGGCTGAGGTTTTCAATTGAACGGTCAATCAACTGGCTACGGTCATATGTCGTCACCACTTCCACGCCTTCCGGCAGGCTTTTTTTCAGCACCTCAAGTTTGTCTTTAACCGCGGCAATAACATCGCGCGCATTCTTTCCGGAGCGCAACAGCACCACGCCTCCGGCAACTTCTCCCTGACCATTAAGCTCGGCAATGCCACGGCGCATTTCTGGCCCAATCTGCACACGTGCTACATCCCTTAAATAAACCGGCACGCCGTTTTCGGCGGTTTTCAGCACGATATTATTGAAGTCATCAATATTTTGCAGATAACCACTGGCACGAACCATGTACTCCGCTTCGGACATCTCAACGGACGAACCGCCCGCTTCCTGATTAGAAGAGCCAAGCGCATTTTTCACCTCGCCCAGCGTCACGCCATATTGCGCCAGCTTCATCGGGTTGATCTGGATTTGGTACTGCTTAACCACGCCGCCCACCGAGGCCACTTCCGCGACATTAGGAATGGTTTTTAACTCATATTTCAGGAACCAGTCCTGAAGTGAACGTAATTCGGCGAGATCATGTTTACCGCTGCGGTCAACCAGCGCGTACTCAAACACCCAGCCCACGCCGGTCGCATCAGGGCCAATCTCGGTGTTAACGCCCGCAGGCAACTTAGCTTGCACCTGGTTGAGGTACTCCATGACCCGCGAACGCGCCCAGTACAGATCGGTGCCATCTTCGAAAATCACGTAGACGTATGAGTCACCAAACTGCGAGAAACCGCGCACCGTTTTGGCGCCAGGCACTGAAAGCATGGTGGTCGTCAGCGGGTAAGTCACCTGGTTTTCAACAATCTCAGGCGCCTGGCCTGGGTAGCTGGTCTTAATAATCACCTGAACATCCGAGAGGTCAGGTAAGGCGTCTACCGGCGTGTTGATAATGGTCCAGGTTCCCCAAATGCTCAGGAACAAGGCCGCCATCATTATCAGAAAGCGGTTAGCCACAGAGCGCCTGATAATCCATTCAATCATCTTCGTCTCCTTACTTTTCTGGATGCGCGTTGGCGGAAGCATTGCTCTGACGCATACGATCCAGCGCTCCGCTAATATTGGCTTCCGAGTCAATCAGGAACAGACCACCGACAACAACGGATTCCCCTTCACTCAGGCCTGATTCAATCCCCGTCTGGTTTTGGGATTCATGCAGTACTTTGATTTGCTTCGGCACAAACTGGCCTGCATGATCAACGGTAATCACCCGTTGTTCACGGCCATTGTCGATAACCGCCTGCGAAGGAATCAGCAACATTTCCGGGCTTTGGGTATTGAGCTTCAGGTAGGCGTTCATACCGGGTTTCAGTTGCTCATCTTTATTATCGACTTGCAGGCGCACTTGAAGGGTTCGCGTAACCGGGTCGAGGCTCGGCAGGATTAACCATTTTTCGATGGTGAAAGTTTTGCCAGGGTATGCCGGGACAGAAATCTCAAACTGGGAGGACTCTTTGAGCAGATACACGATAGATTCGGGGACGGCGGCGCTAATCCACACCGGGTCCATGCCCTGAATCTGGGCAACCACTTTATCTTTTGAAATGTTCATCCCGGTTCTCAGATCAAACGCGGTGATCACGCCATCAATCGGCGCTTTAATCGTGAAGCGGGTCTGAATAGAACGCGTGCTGCGTAAGCGCTGAATATCTTCTTCAGACATCCCCGCCAGACGAAGACGTTCGAGCACACCTTTGAGTTGTGTCGCGGAGCCACCGGTTTCAGACAGTAATAGATATTCGCTCTGCGCCTCGACCCATTCAGGGATCGTAATATCCACCAGCGGGGTGCCTTTTTTTACTTTATCGCCAATCGTCAGCGGATAAACTTTTTCAATAAACCCCTCTGAACGCGCTTGTACAATAACAAACTGGTATTCGTTAAAACTGACATTGGCGGGAATCGTCTGGGAATAGGTCAAGCGCCCCATTTGGACTTTTTCAGTTTTCAGCCCCAGATTTTGCACTTGTGCCGGATCGATACGAATGCCCTGATTATTTTCGCTGCTACCTTCATCGGCATATTTCGGCACCAGATCCATATCCATAAAGGGCGACTTCCCGGGCTTATCAAACCTGGTATCGGGTTTCATTGGGTCATACCAAAAAAGCACCTTACGCTCGGTCGATTGCGTGGCCATTTTAGGGACAGAAGCAAAATAGCGGTAAGCAGCAACGGATATTATCCCTCCGACGATCAGACTGCTGATAATAAGCGCAGTATTTTTTATTTTTAAAGAAGCCATATTTCTTCCTGATAAATAAAATGGCAAGCGGGATTTGTAGGGTGGATAAGCGATAGCGTCATCCACCATTTTGAAGTGAACCTCACTAATTAGCCTTAATTTCCTGAAGCAGAGAAGTATTACCTTGCTGAATAAAACTAAAATTTACATTATTCCCAGCTTTCAGTGATTTAATATTGGCGTCTAATTCGCTGAAGGTAAATCGCATGGTCATTGCTGGCCAACTGACTGCCGGAATAGCCTCATGTGCAATCGTAATTTTCTTGTTTTTAGTATCAATATCTTTGATGACACCCTTGGCCGTAATCACTTGCTGTTGTGCGGCGGTAAGGGTGGCAACCGCATCGCTTTGGGGCGATTCTGCTGCCTGAACTCCGGCAACCATAGCAACTGAGAAAATGCCAAATAAAGCAATTTTAATTGAACGCATATTAATGATTCCTCTGATATCAAAACGAAAATAATTATTGAGTCCAGCCGCCACCCAGAGCCGTAAACAAGGTGATTTCATTAACTTGTTGAGAATATCTCAGGTCGAGTAATGATTGCTGTGTTGAAAATAGTGAACGCTCTGCATCGAGTACCTCGATATAACTCACGGCACCGCTGGAATATAACCCTTTGGCACGTTGTAGCGTGATTTGCAGTGAGGCAAGATAACGTTGCTGTGCCGTAATTTGTTGGCTGATGGTTTCACGCAGCGCAAGAGCATCAGCAACTTCTTTAAAAGCGGTCTGAATTTTTTGCTCGTAATTGACAACAGACTGCTGCTGGCGAATTTTTGCCAGTTCAAGGTTGGCACTATTACGCCCGGCATTGAAAATAGGAATTTCAATTTTCGGGACGAAATTCCACATCCCACTGGCAGGATTAAACAGGCTTGAAAGCTCGGTACTGCTGCCTGAAACCCCACCCGTCAATGAAATAGAAGGGAAGAATGCGGCCCTGGCGGCACCAATATCGGCATCGGAGGCTTTTAACAGATGTTCGGCTTCCAGAATATCGGGCCTTTGCAGCAAGATCTCAGAAGATAAATTCGGCGGAAGCTGTACCGGATTAATATCTTTGTCGCTGTGGATTTGGTCATCAGGTTGAGCGGTATAAGTTCCCAGTACCAGTTGCAGTGCATTGTTCGCTTGTGCCAGTTCACCTTCTCTTTTGGCGATTTCTGCACGGGTACTTTCAATCAAGCCACGAGATTGTTCTAACGCCAGTAAGTTAGTACTGCCGGTGATAAGCTGTTTTTCCACAAAGGCATAAGATTGCTGGTAATTCTGGAGTGTTTCTCGGGCAATATTCAATTGCTCAGCCGCCAGTCGCTGGTTGAAATAGCTCTGCGAAACATTAGAAATCAGCAGAATATGCACTGCCCGCTGTGCTTCCTCACTGGCAAAGAATTTTTGCCGGTCGGCATCACTCATGTTTTTCAGTTTGCCGAAGAAATCCAGTTCAAAGCTAAGGGCCATACCTGCTTCATATTTTTGGTCAGTGGAACTGTCACTTTTTAACCCGCCACTGTAGGTAGTTTCTGCCGAGGCGTTGAGCTGCGGGTATCTGTCGGCGTCCGTGACATTGTATTGCGCACGGGCTTCCTGAACTTTTAACGCCGCCATCCGCAGATCTCGGTTGTTTTGCAGTGCGGTATCGATAAGCCTGATGGCCTGCGGATCGGCAAAGAAGTTACGCCAGCCGGTGTCCTGATAACCGGCCGTTGCCGGAACCAGTGCATTTTTCGAGAGTGAGAAACGCTGCGGGACTGGCGTTTCAGGGCGCTGATAATCGGGTGCCAGCGAAATACACCCTGTCAGAATGAATAACGTACTCAGTGTTAAAAGCTTAAGTTTGAACATGTCACTTCTCGTCCCTGCAAGCCGGTTACATCAGGCTGATAAATTCTGCAGACACTTTACGGGAGCGACTCTGTTGGGTGAGTGACAGGATAATGACAAAGCTGTCATTTTGCGCTTATCTCATTGATCTCGCCCTGTTGCCCACTAGAATGGCACCACCACACTGAAAGGGAGGAGAGGTTGTGAAAATATTAGTCGTCGAAGATGAGGCCAAAACCGGTGAATATCTGTGCAAAGGTTTGAAAGAGGCCGGTTTCGTCGTTGATCTCGCAGACAATGGTTTGACGGGTTACCATCTGGCGATGACCGGTGATTACGACCTGGTGGTACTGGATATCATGCTTCCTGACGTGAATGGCTGGGAAATCGTCCGCATGCTGCGGGCCGCGAAGAAAGGGATGCCGGTCCTGCTGCTTAGCGCCTTAGGCACCATTGAGCATCGTGTGAAAGGTCTTGAGCTGGGCGCGGATGACTACCTGGTAAAACCTTTTGCTTTTGCAGAGCTGTTGGCTCGCGTCAGGACGCTGTTACGCCGTGGCTCGACAGTAATCGCCGAAAGCCAGTTTCAGGTGGCCGACCTGACACTTTTTTTGGTTTCCAGGAAAGTGACCCGTGGCGCAAGCCGTATCACGCTGACCAGCAAAGAATTCACACTACTGGAGTTCTTTCTGCGCCACCAGGGCGAAGTCCTGCCGCGCTCTCTTATCGCCTCCCAGGTTTGGGACATGAATTTTGACAGTGATACCAATGCCATTGATGTTGCGGTGAAGCGGTTACGCGCCAAAATTGATAACGATTTTGAACCTAAATTAATCCAGACCGTTCGCGGTGTCGGGTATGTTCTTGAGGTGCCTGATGAAGATTAGCGCGAAACGTCGACCTTTATCTCTGGCAGTCAGGTTGACCTTATTTATTAGTCTTTCGACTATTCTCGCTTTTCTGATCTTTACCTGGGTGATGATAAATTCAGTAGAACAACATTTTTCTGAGCGGGATGTTTATGATCTGAAACAAATCAGTTCAGTGCTGGAAAATATCATCAAAGAACCGAAAAAAAGTGAAGCGCAGAAAATAGAAAAGCTCAGTGACATCCTGACCAGTTACCAGAATATTACGGCTTTGCTTCGTGACGGGAATAATAATATTCTTTATCATTCGTCTAAAGGTGCCGACCTGAGTGCTATTCTTCCCTCACAATATCCGGGTGCAGGAAAGGTACTATTGTGGTCCGGGAAAATGAGTGAAAATGAAAAACACTCTACTATGGCGAATAAAAACACCATTTACCGAATTATAGAAACACCCATTAAAACATCTGAAAATACCCATGAGGCGCCTTATATTTTATTGACGGCAATGTCCTTTGACTACCACCAGCATTACATTGATACGCTAAAGGTGGACCTTATTTATATTGCCCTGGCAATCAGTGTTTTGATTGTTCTCATTGTTTTATTTGCAGTTTATAAAGGGCACCAGCCATTAAGAAATGTCAGCATGAAAATAAAAGACATTTCTTCTGAGAACTTAGATGTCAGACTGGAGCCAGACCGGGTGCCGATTGAGCTTGAACAACTGGTTATTTCTTTTAATCATATGCTTGAACGGATAGAAGATGTGTTTATCCGCCAGGCTAATTTTTCTGCGGACATCGCCCATGAAATACGCACGCCGATTACCAACCTGGTGACGCAGACGGAAATTTTATTAAGCCAATCAAGAAGTAATGATGAGTTGAAAGAGGTTCTTTACTCTAACCTCGAAGAATATAATCGCATGGCGAAGATGACCAGCGACATGCTCTTCCTGGCTCAGGCGGATAATAACCAACTCATTCCTGAACAAGTGACGCTCGACCTCAGGGATGAAACCAGCAAAGTCTTCGAGTTTTTTGATGCCTGGGCTGAGGAGCGCGGCGTCCGCCTTGCCATTAACGGCGATGCTTCCAGAGTCAAAGGTGACCCACTGATGCTGCGCCGGGTGATTAATAATCTTGTCTCCAATGCGATTCGCTATACTCCCGGCAACATGACAGTCACCGCGCATATTAATGAACGCGAAAGATGGGTTGACCTGATTATTGAAAACCCAGGAACACCTATACCTGAAGAGCATCTCAACCGATTGTTTGATCGCTTTTATCGCGTTGACCCGTCAAGGCAAAGAAAAAGTGAGGGCAGTGGGATTGGCCTGGCCATTGTAAAATCTATTATTACCGTCCACCAGGGTAAAATTAGCGTGGCTTCAGATGCGGTTTCAACTCGCTTTACCATCTCACTGCCCAAAATTTCCGACTGACTCCCGCTTATCATTTTGTAAGACTTTCCTCACAAAAAACTCAACGGAGGGTTATATTTAGCTTATCTATATCATGTTTGAGAACAGGGAAATGATGATTCGATTATCCTGGCTGGCCCTGGTGCTTGCCTCCGTTAGCAGTAGCGCTCTGGCAGTCAGCTATCCGCTACCACCCGAGGGTAGCCGCCTGGTCGGTGCGCCGTTAACCATTAGCGTTCCGCAAGGGAATACCCAGCCGCTGGAGTATTATGCCGCGCAGTACGGGCAAGGTTTCAGCAATATGCTGGAAGCCAACCCAGGTGTCGATCCGTTCCTGCCAAAAGCGGGTATCCAGTTGATCATTCCACAGCAGGTGATTTTGCCGGACACCGTACGCCAGGGCATTGTGATTAACGTCGCCGAAATGCGGCTTTACTACTACCCACCGGAGAGCAACACGGTGGAAATCCTACCTATTGGTATTGGCCAGGCTGGGCGCGAAACGCCGCGTAACTGGGTGACGAGGGTGGAGCGTAAGCAAGAAGCTCCGGGCTGGACACCAACGGCGAATACCCGGCGCGAGTACGCGAAAGAGGGTAAAACCTTGCCAGCGTACGTGCCACCAGGTGAGGAAAACCCGATGGGGCTTTACGCGATTTACATCGGCAAGCTGTACGCTATCCACGGCACTAACGCCAACTTTGGTATTGGCCTGCGCGTCAGCCAGGGGTGCATCCGTCTGCGTAAAGACGACATAAAATATTTGTTCGATAACGTGCCGGTGGGGACGCGCGTGCAGTTTATTGACCAGCCGGTGAAAGCAACCGTCGAGCCAGACGGGCGGCGTTGGCTGGAAGTGCATGAGCCGTTGTCCCGCAACCGTGCGGAGTTTGAATCTGACAATAAAGTCCCACTGCCTATCACCCCGGCACTGCGCAATATGACCGAAGGTTACGACGTGGATGCCGCCACAGTCAGTGCCGCGTTATCCCGCCGTTCCGGGATGCCGGTGCCGATTAGCATGGTATCCGGAAAAACCGGGTAGTTTTAAATACTGGGATAAGGGCAGGCGCGGGAATTCGAGACGCGAAAAGTAAAAACATAAAAGCCCGCTTAAGTTTCCTTAAGCGGGCTTTCGAATTTGGCTCCTCTGACTGGACTCGAACCAGTGACATACGGATTAACAGTCCGCCGTTCTACCGACTGAACTACAGAGGAATCGGTTAACGGGGCGCATATTAACGATTAGCTCGTGGCATGTCAAAGGGTTCGCGCAAAACTTTTTTGTTTGCTCTTTTTATAGTCAACTTGTTGAGTTTTAACACGAATTGTCCTGGTCTGGGTTGAACTAACAGCATCCCTTCATTATGTAAGTTCTTTATTGGTGCAAAGCCGCTTCGTTCATCACTTATTTGCTTTATTGTTAAGCAGATGTGATCCCCGCTGTAATTTCATCGCGTTGTGCCGAGCGCCTTACCAGCGCACTCTATACTGACATATGTCGAAACATTGACATTTGGTTAACAATTCTGGCAACCATTTTGCTTAATGTTCAAGGCCGTGATTAATCACAGGGAAAAGCAGTTTGTATTTTGTTCGCGTTTTTGCTTTTGAAAATGGCTCTTACACCGTTTTGCATAAACCTCTTTGCTGATTTGCTAAGGAACATACAAATGTCGCTGAAATTTATCAGAAGTCCTCTTTCTCTTGTGTTGGCTGGTTGTCTGGTGACGGCGTTTTCCGCCCACGCCGATATTGTGATTGGTGTTGCTGGGCCATTTACCGGGCCGAACGCGACTTATGGTGATCAGTACTGGCATGGCGCGACGCAAGCCGCGGAAGATATTAACGCCGCCGGTGGCATCAACGGCGAAAAAATCAAGCTGGTGCAGGGTGATGATGCTTGTGAACCAAAACAGGCAGTGTCAGTTGCTAACCGTCTGGTGGATCAGGATAAAGTGAATGCTGTGGTCGGGCATTTTTGTTCTTCATCTACCGTACCGGCCTCCGAGGTGTATAACGACGCCGGTATTCTGACTATCACCCCTGGGTCGACTAACCCAATTATCACTGAACGAAACATGAATGATCTGTTCCGCATGTGTGGGCGTGATGACCAGCAAGGGCAGGTCGCCAGCGATTTTATTATCGACAAGCTTAAAGCCAAGCGTGTGGTGATCATTCATGACAAAGATACCTACGGGCAGGGGCTGGCGGATGCCACCAAAGCAGCGCTGGCGAAACGCGGCGTCAACGATGTGATGTACGAAGGGTTGTCGCGCGGCGAAAAAGACTTTAATGCGCTGGTGACCAAAATCAGTGCACAAAAACCTGACGTGGTGTTCTTCGGCGGTTGCCATCCGGAAGCGGGGCCACTGGTACGCCAGATGCGTGAGCAGGGCGTGCAGGCTAAATTCTTCTCCGGCGACTGTATCGTCAACGAAGAGATGGTTACCGCGGCAGGCGGACCGCAATACACCAACGGCATCTATATGACCTTCGGCAAAGATCCGCGTTTAATTGCCGACGGCAAAGCGGTTATCGATAAATTCCGCGCTAACAAATTTGAGCCAGAAGGCTACACCCTCTATTCCTACGCCTCTGTGCAGGCTATCGCTGCGGCATTTAAAGCCACTGGTGGCACCGATTCGGCTAAAGCCAGCGCCTGGCTGAAAGCTAATCCGGTGGATACTGTGATGGGCAAAAAAGCCTGGGATAGCAAAGGCGACCTGAAGGTGTCGGACTATGTCGTTTATGAATGGGACGACAAAGGCAAATACAAAGAAGTCCAATAAGGTTCGCTGGACAACAATACGCTATTGGGGTTTGTAGGGGGGATAAGCGGTAGCGTCATCCACCATTTACGCCTGTGATTGCAGGTGAAAGTGTCGGGTGACGCTCCGCTTACCCGACCTACAAAAGAAGTTTGTCCGCCGCCCTAAAAGAGATTGCCTATCTATGGACGCATTCTTCCTGCAACAGTTGATTAATGGCTTAACGCTAGGTTCCGTCTACGGGTTGATAGCCATTGGCTACACCATGGTTTACGGCATTATCGGCATGATTAACTTCGCGCACGGCGAAGTGTATATGATCTCCGCTTATCTGTGCGCCATCGGCCTGGCGCTACTGTCGTTCTTCGGCCTGCAATCATTCCCGTTACTGATCCTCGGCACGCTGGTGTTTACCATTGTGGTGACGGGTGTGTATGGCTGGACCATTGAGCGCATCGCCTATAAACCGCTGCGCAACTCGACGCGTTTAGCGCCGCTGATCTCCGCCATTGGCATGTCGTTGATTCTGCAAAACTATGCACAAATCAGCCAGGGGCCGCGCCAGCAGGGCATTCCCACCATGCTTGATGGCGTGCTCCGTTTGCATATTGGCGATGGTTTTGTGCAAATCACTTATACCAAAGTGTTCATCCTGATTGCTTCGTTTGCTGGCATGTTGCTGCTTACCTGGATAATTGGTAATACCAGGCTGGGACGCATGTGCCGTGCGGTTCAGCAAGACCGCAAAATGGCTTCGATTCTGGGGATTAATACCGACCGCATTATCTCGCTGGTGTTTGTGATTGGTGCGGCGATGGCGGGGCTGGCGGGTGTGTTGATCACCATGAACTACGGTACTTTTGATTTCTACGCCGGTTTTATTATTGGCATCAAAGCGTTCACGGCGGCAGTGCTGGGCGGGATTGGTTCGTTGCCTGGCGCGATGCTTGGTGGGTTAATTCTTGGTATTGCCGAGGCGCAGTTCTCGGGCATGGTGAATTCCGATTACAAAGATGTGTTCTCGTTTGGATTGCTGGTGGTGATCCTCATTTTCCGTCCTCAGGGGCTGCTTGGCCGACCTTTCGTTGCCAAAGTGTGAGGGAGAAAAAATGACAACAGAAACGGTTATGCATGAAGGTTTTTCCCTTAAACGCTGCGTGCTGGACGCGATTTTCGCCGGTCTTGTCGCATTGATTGTTTTTGGCCCGATAGTCGGTGTGGTGCTGGATGGCTACAGCTTTAATTTCGAAGGGCAGCGGCTGGTGGTCATTATTGCTGTGGTAATGGTCGGGCGTTTTTTATTGAGCGCTTTTTTGACCACACACGCCGGGATACGTTTTTTGAGCCGCTTTGAAACGGATAACTCGGGTGTGTATGTGCGCCCACCGGAATACAAAAGCCGCCTGCGCTGGATTATTCCGCTGGTGATTGCACTGGCAGTTTGTTTCCCGTTTGTGGCGACCAAATATGTACTGACAGTAGCGATCCTCGGGCTGATTTACGTGCTGCTTGGCCTTGGGCTGAATATTGTGGTGGGCCTCGCGGGGTTGTTGGACCTGGGTTACGTCGCCTTTTACGCCATTGGCGCGTATGGCCTGGCGCTGGGGTATCAATACCTCGGGCTGGGTTTTTGGTCGATGTTACCGCTTTCGGCGCTGATGGCGGCGGCGGCAGGTGCGCTTCTTGGTTTCCCTGTATTGCGTATGCACGGTGATTACCTGGCAATTGTGACGCTGGGATTCGGGGAAATTATCCGTCTGGTGCTCAACAACTGGCTGACGTTTACCGGCGGCCCGAACGGGATCTCCGCACCGCCGCCGACGCTGTTTGGCCTTGAGTTTGGACGGCGCGCCAAAGAAGAAGGTGGAGTGCCGTTCCATGAGTTTTTCCATCTTACCTATAACCCCAACCTGAAGTTTATTTTTATCTACACCATCCTGGTGCTGGTGGTTTTGCTGGTGCTGTACATCAAACACCGCCTGACACGCATGCCAATTGGCCGCGCCTGGGAAGCGTTGCGTGAAGATGAAATTGCCTGCCGATCGATGGGGCTGAATCATGTGCTGGTTAAGCTATCTGCTTTTACGCTGGGTGCTTCCACCGCGGGTATTGCCGGGGTCTTCTTCGCCACTTATCAGGGCTTTGTTAACCCGACATCGTTCACCTTCTTTGAGTCGGCGTTAATTCTCGCCATTGTGGTTTTGGGTGGCATGGGGTCGACGATTGGCGTGGTGCTGGCAGCGTTTGTGCTGACCGTGACGCCCGAACTACTGCGTAGTTTTGCTGAATATCGCGTGCTGCTGTTTGGCATGTTAATGGTGGTGATGATGATTTGGCGGCCACGTGGCCTGATTCGCATCAATCGTAGCGGCTTTGTGGTGCGCAAAGGAGTGGCGCCATGAGTGAAATGATTCTTAGCGTCGAACATTTGATGATGCACTTCGGCGGTATTAAAGCGCTTAACGACGTGAATCTTGAGGTGCGCCGTGGGTCGATTACCGCACTGATTGGCCCCAATGGCGCGGGGAAAACCACGGTATTTAACTGCCTGACTGGTTTTTATAAAGCCTCCGGCGGCAATATCTTGTTTAACACGCGTGATAAAACCACCAACGTGATTCAAATCCTCGGGCAGAAATTCCAGCCTGGCGACTGGGTTAATCCGGCGCAACTGGGTTCGCGTCTGTTCTACAAAATGTTCGGCGGCACACACCTGGTAAACCGCGCCGGGCTTGCGCGAACCTTTCAAAATATCCGCTTGTTCCGGGAAATGTCGGTGGTGGAAAACCTGCTGGTGGCGCAGCACATGCAGGTGAACCGTAATTTGCTTGCCGGTGTGCTGAATACGCCTGCGTATCGACGCGCCGAAAGCCGTGCTTTAGACCGCGCGTTTTACTGGCTGGAAGTGGTGGAACTGGTTGATTGTGCTAATCGTCTGGCGGGTGAGATGTCTTACGGGCAACAGCGGCGGCTCGAAATTGCCCGTGCGATGTGTACCGCGCCGGAAATGATCTGCCTCGATGAACCGGCTGCGGGTTTGAACCCGGTTGAAACCCGCACGCTGAGTAAGATAATCCGCTTCCTGCGCGACCACCACAGCATCACCGTGCTGCTGATTGAACATGATATGGGCATGGTGATGGAGATTTCCGACCACATCATTGTACTCGACCACGGGGACGTGATTGCGCAGGGTAAACCTGAACAAATCCAACACGATGACAAAGTGATTGCCGCCTATCTGGGCACCGACGAAGACGAGGTCAGTGTATGAGTGAGGCGATGCTGGAATTTCGCAATGTGGACGTTTTTTACGGCGCGATTCAGGCGCTAAAACAGGTTTCTTTGCAGGTCAACGAAGGGGAAACCGTGGCGTTGATTGGCGCGAACGGGGCCGGGAAATCGACGTTGTTGATGTCGATTTTCGGCCAGCCCCGTATTCGCGCCGGGCAAATTCTGTTTCGTGGCGACGACATCAGCCATAAATCGACGCACTTTGTGGCGTCTGGCGGCATTGCGCAAGCGCCGGAAGGGCGACGGATTTTCCCGGATATGACGGTCGAAGAAAACCTGCTGATGGGCACCATACCCATCGGTAATCAGTATGCCGCGCAGGATTTGCAGACCATGTTTGATCTGTTCCCGCGTTTAAAAGAGCGCCGCAAACAGCGAGCGATGACCATGTCAGGTGGCGAGCAGCAAATGCTGGCGATTGCCCGCGCGCTGATGAGCCGCCCGAAATTGTTACTGCTGGATGAACCAAGCCTGGGATTAGCGCCGATTGTGGTGAAGCAAATCTTCCACACGCTGCGTGAACTGGCGCGCAACGGCATGACGATTTTTCTGGTGGAGCAGAACGCCCACCACGCGCTGAAACTTTCTGACCGCGGTTATGTGATGGCCAACGGGCAGATCAGGTTGAGCGGCAGCGGCGAGGAGTTGTTGGGGAACGAGGAAGTGCGGAAGGCGTATTTAGGTGGCGATTATCCCCGTCATACTTGAAGCTGCCTCGGCGTTGGCTGCACTCACTCACCCCAGTCACTTACTCATGTAAGCTCCTGGGGATTCCTGAGTTTGCCGTCTTGATGCAACTCCAATTATTTAGGGGATAGGATGATGAACCTGTTTTATACAAAAAACTCTTTGCAGGATAACGATTTGTAAATCATTATTTGAAATGTGGTTTCACTTCCCCCCAAGGTCAATCTTGAACTTACAAGCAGCACTTCACCAGCGTGTGGCTAAAACACGCTGGTATGCCAAACGAAAAAGTTATCGTGTCCTATTCTGGCGCGAAATAACTCCCCTTGCAGTGCCTATCTTCCTGGAAAACACCTGCGTTTTATTGATGGGCGTGTTGAGTACCTTCCTGGTGAGCTGGCTGGGGAAAGAGGCGATGGCAGGCGTCGGTCTGGCCGACAGCTTCAATATGGTGATTATTGCGTTCTTTGCCGCGGTGGATCTCGGTACTACGGTGGTGGTGGCGTTCAGCCTCGGTAAACGTGACCCGAAACGGGCGCGTGATGCAGCACGGCAGTCGCTGATCCTGATGACGATTATTGCCATCGGGCTGGCCGCCGGTATTCACCTTGCGGGTGAATATGTGGTGAATATTATTGCTGGCGCGGCAACGCCTGAAGTGAAAGCGCTGGCGCTGTCTTATCTACAAACGACAGTCTGGAGTTACCCGGCGGCGGCGATTGCGCTTATCAGTAGCGGCGCATTGCGTGGGGCAGGGAACACCAAAATCCCGCTGCTGATTAATGGCGGGATGAACATCCTCAACATTATCATCAGTAGCATCCTGATTTATGGCGCGCTGGGCTGGAACGGGCTGGGCTTTTTTGGCGCCGGACTTGGGCTGACTATTTCACGCTATATCGGCGCGCTGGGTTTTATTTATGTTCTGGTGGTGGGTTTTGCCCCTTCGTTGCGTATCTCGCTGAAAAGCTATTTCCGCCCGCTGAAAGTCGGCATTTTGTGGGAAGTGCTGGGGATTGGTATTCCCGCCAGTATCGAATCGGTGTTGTTTAACGCCGGTAAATTGCTGACGCAAATGTTTGTTGCCGGAATGGGCACCAACGTGATTGCTGGTAACTTCATCGCCTTTTCCATTGCGGCGTTGATTAACTTACCGGGGAACGCGCTGGGTTCGGCATCCACCATTATTGTCGGCAAGCGTCTGGGGAAAGGGCAAATTGGCCAGGCGGAACGGCAACTGCGCCACGTATTCTGGCTGTCTACGCTTGGCCTGACGATTATTGCCTGGGGAACCGCGCCGTTTGCCGGCTTGATGGCGTCGTTTTACACCAGTGAAGATGACGTCAAAGAAGTGGTTAAAATCCTGATTTGGTTGAACGCGGCATTTATGCCGATTTGGGCGGCTTCGTGGGTTCTACCTGCTGGCTTGAAAGGGGCGCGTGATGCGCGTTTCGCCATGTGGGTTTCCATGGCAAGTATGTGGGGCTGTCGCGTGGTGGCGGGCTACACATTAGGCATTGTGCTGGGAATGGGCGTGGTCGGTGTCTGGATGGGGATGTTCTTCGACTGGACAGTGCGCGGCGTATTGTTCTACTGGCGCATGGTCAGCGGTCGCTGGCTTAAAAAATACCCTCGTCCTAAAAAAGAACCGCTCCCGTAAACCGTTCATCTGGACGGTTCTTCCCTGGTCGGATTCGCAGTAGCGGTATCCGACTTTTATTCTGCATGATTAATTATCCACCAGCTCAATATCTCGTCATTCATCCAAAACATGATATCTATCACCTGTTAACGTCTCGTTTTGACTATTAACGTAAAGTTAGTAGCTGTTAATTATTCTAAAATGTTATTAATTGCACCAAACAATAACTTCTATGAATGAAACAGTGAGCAGAGGTAGGAATGAGTACAACGACAAGGAACACGGAAGGTCGTCTAATGACAGGATTTCTCAACGCTGTTGAGAAAGCAGGGAATAAATTACCCGAACCCGCTTTGATCTTTTTCTATTTTTTATTGGTCGTTATGGCAATGTCGGCGGTGCTTTCCACCATTGATTTCGATGTCATAAATCCTGTTACAAATGAAGCCGTTAAGATTAATAACCTGCTTTCAGCTGAGGCCTTAACGGTCACCATTTCTTCGATGGTCACCACATTTACCAGTTTTGCACCGTTGGGGATCGTGCTGGTGGCGATGCTCGGTGTCGGCGTGGCAGAAAGCTCAGGCTTTATTAATACCGGCCTGAAGAAAATGCTGCGTGTGACGCCGAAGAAACTGTTAACCCCGATGATTATTTTCGTCGCCATGTTCAGCCACGTGGCGGCTGATGCGGGTTACGTGCTGGTGATTCCATTGGGCGCAATTATCTTTATGTCTGCCGGGCGCCACCCGTTAGCCGGTATTGCTGCGGCATTCGCCGGGGTATCGGGCGGCTTTGCGGCCAACATGGTGCCAACCGGTAACGATGCGTTACTGCAAGGCTTCACCCAAACGGCGGCGCAGTTGCTGGACAACACTTACACTGTTAACACGCTATGTAACCTGTTCTTCGGCATCGGTTCGACGGTGATGATTACGCTGGTTGGCTGGTGGGTAACCGAACGCATTGTTGAGCCGCGCGTGTCAAAACTGAAAATCGACGGTGATTATCAGCATAACGAAGATATGAGCAACTACAGCGTACAGGAAAGCCGTGGTTTTAAAGTGGCTGGCCTGGTGATGGTTCTGGGGCTGGCTGGGCTTGCCGCTCTGGCATGGCCTGAAACTTCGTTGCTGCGCGGTAGTGATGGCTCGCTGACCAGTTATGGTGCGCCAATCATGAAATCTATCGTACCGCTGATTTTCTTGATCTTTATTATCCCTGGTATTGTTTACGGTTTTGTCGCCGGGACATTCAGCAGCGGTAAAGACGTCATCAATGCGATGAATGAATCCATGAGTAAAATGGGTTCGTACATGGTAATGGCCTTCTTCTGCGCCATGTTTATCAAAGCGTTTGGCGATTCCAATATTGGTACCTTGATTGCACTGGCCGGTGCCGATGTGCTGAAAACCATGGCGTTGCCAGGTGAAGCTACCATTATTGGTATGATTTTGCTGACGGCGGTTGTGAACATTCTGATTGGTTCTGCTTCGGCAAAATGGGCGCTGTTGTCGCCAATTATGGTGCCAATGCTGATGGCGGTGGGGATCTCCCCGGAACTGACGCAGGCTGCGTTCCGTATCGGTGACTCAACCACCAACATTATTACGCCGCTGATGGTGTTCTTCCCGCTGGTGGTGGTGTATTGCCAACGCTATGTGAAATCCACCGGTGTGGGTACGCTGGTATCGATGATGGTGCCGTACTCGGTAATCTTCTTTATCTGCTGGAGCATCTTCCTGCTGGTGTGGTGGGCAGTTGGCTTGCCGTTGGGCGTTAACGCGCCGTACACGTATCCGATTTCGTAATCGGTTTAAATGTAAAGGGTGGATGACGCAGCGCTTATCCACCCGACGAGTTACACTTTTCGCGACGAAATCTGTAACTCGTCGCAACGCTGTTTCACCGCCTGATGTAACAACCGCACTGTGGTTGAAAGCTGTTTACGATGCGGGCAAATCAAATTCAGCGGCACACTATCGCCCTGATACTGCGGCAGAATAATCTTCAAACGGCCTGCGTTGACATCTTCGCTGACATCCAGCCATGATTTATAAGCAATCCCTTCCCCCGCCACCGCTAAACGGCGTATCACTTCGGCGTCATCGCTGATCATCGCGCTTTTCACCGCCACATGATGCGCATCGCCATCGAGGTTTAATGTCCATTTGTCATAAACCCGCCCGCGAATCGCATAGGTCAGGGCTTCATGCTGCACCAGTTCGCTGATGGTTTTCGGCTCGCCACAACGTTCAAGATACGACGGAGATGCCACCACCACGCGATGGTTATCCGGTGCCAGTGGCAGCGCCACATATGAGGCATCGTCGTTATTGCCGTAACGAAACGCGACATCCACTGGATCTTTAAATACGTCAGTCAGTTGGTCGGAAAACAGAATTTTCAGATGCAGTGCCGGATGCTCACGGCGAAATGCCTGAAATACGCCCAGCAGCATATTACGCCCGAGATCGGACGGCACCGCAATTTGCAACACGCCGCGTACTTCATCGCTCGCAGGCTGGATTTGTTCAAATCCGGCTTCCAGGGTTTGCAGCGCGGTAATGGCATACGGCAGCCAGGTTTCGCCTTCGGGCGTTAACCGCAGGCTGCGAGTAGAACGGGCAAACAGGCGGATATTCAGCGTTTGTTCAAGGCGTTTAATCGCGGTGCTAACCTGTGCTGGCTGCAAGCCGGCTTCACGCGCGGTGTCGCTAAAACTGTTTAAGGCGGCGGCCCTGACAAACAAAGTGAGGTCTTCCAACCTGAGCATTTTAACTCTCCGAGTATAAGTGTTGTTTTCTAACGGCTGTTTTTCGCCAGCAGCACACCTTGTACCATGAGTTCATTCACACGATGAACCCTTTAATCTCTGGAGCACCCATGAAAGCAATCGCGATAACCCAAGCCGCACAGGATGGCAGCAATCTGGACTTTCTGAACGAGATAACTGTACCGACGCCGGTCGCGTCAGGCCATGATTTGCTGGTCGAGGTGAAAGCGATTTCGGTGAACCCGGTAGATACCAAAGTTCGCGCCGGTTTTAAAGCCGACCAGCCACGGGTATTGGGTTGGGATGCCGTCGGGGTAGTGGTGGCAACGGGCGAAGCGGTTAGCTTGTTTAAGCCTGGCGATGAAGTGTGGTACGCCGGTTCGTTGACGCGCCCTGGCAGCAATAGCGAATTCCAGTTGGTGGATGAGCGCATCGTGGCTCTGAAACCCAAAACGATTGATAACGCCTCTGCTGCTGCATTGCCTTTAACCGCGATCACTGCCTGGGAACTGTTGTTTGACCGCCTGGGTGTGAAAGAAAAGGGCAATGAAAACGATGTGCTGCTGATTGTCGGCGCGGCGGGTGGCGTGGGTTCTATCCTCACTCAGTTAGCGCGCAAGCTGACCAACATTACGGTTATCGGCACCGCCTCACGCCCGCAAAGCCAAAAATGGGTGACAGATTTAGGGGCGCATCATGTTATCGACCACAGCAAGCCGCTGGCGGAAGAGCTGACGCGGATTGGCGTGAAGCAGGTGACTCACGTTGCCAGCCTTAACCAAACCGAACAACACTACAGCCAACTGATTGAAGTGCTGGCACCGCAAGGAAAACTGGCGTTGATTGACGACCCGGAAACACTGGATGCGCGTCCGTTGAAGGTGAAAAGCATTTCTCTGCACTGGGAATTTATGTTCACCCGTTCGATGTTTGAAACCCGCGACATGATTGAGCAACACCGCCTGTTAACTCGTGTGGCCGATTTAATTGACCAGCGCGTGCTGCAAACCACGCTGGGCGAACATTTCGGAACGATTAACGCGGCAAACTTACGTCGTGCCCATGAATTGATTGAAAGCAATCGAGCGGTCGGTAAAATCGTGCTTGAAGGCTTCTAATTACATAAAAATCATAGAGAAAACATCATGGATATCATTCAATCAGCAGCTTCACGTTACTCAACTAAAGCGTTTGATCCGAGCAAAAAAATCACCGCTGAAAACATCGAAAAAGTGAAGGATTTGCTGCGCCTCAGCCCGTCCAGCACCAACTCGCAGCCGTGGCATTTTATTCTGGCCAGCACACCTGAAGCCAAAGCGCGTATTGCCAAAGCAACGTCTGGTTTCTATGTGTTCAACGAGCGCAAAGTACTTGATGCTTCACATGTGGTGGTGTTCTGCGCGAAAACGGCGATTGATGAAACGCATCTTTCTAAACTGTTGGACCAGGAAAATGCCGATGGCCGTTTTGCCAGCCAGCAGGCGATGGAGGGGCAGCACAAAGGGCGTTCCTATTTTGTGAATATGCATCGCTTTGATTATAAAGATGCGCAGCACTGGATGGAAAAGCAGGTTTATCTCAACGTCGGTAACTTCTTGCTGGGTGTTTCCACGCTGAATATCGACGCGGTGCCAATCGAAGGTTTTGACGCGCGCATTCTGGACGAAGAATTTGGCCTGCGTGAAAAAGGTTTCACCAGCCTGGTTATCGTGCCGATTGGTTATCGCAGCGTGGAAGACTTCAACGCCGCATTGCCAAAATCGCGTCTCGAATTCAGCGAAATTTTAACGGAGTGCTAAACGTGGCTGATAATACGCTGTCGATTATTGCGGTGCTGAAAGCGAAAGCCGGGCAACGCGAGCAATTAAAATCTGCGTTGCAGGCGCTGATTTCACCGACTCGCAAGGAAGAAGGCTGCCTGGATTACGCCTTGTTCCAGCTTGAAGATACGCCAGATGTGTTTTACATGCGTGAATCCTGGAAAGGGCAGGAAGCGCTGGATGCACACATCGCGCTACCGCATTTCCAGGCGTTTGTGCAGCAGATGGATGAGTTGCTGGCTGAGCCTTTGCAGCTAGTGCGTTTGAATGCCGTAGAAGCGTAACTCCCGTGAGGGCGATTAGCGTTAAACGCTTTCGACCCTCACCGTTTTTTCTCCCGCCCGAAACTCACCTTGTTGCACATAACCGATATGGTCAGCCATCAGTTGCGCTTCGTGCTCGCTGTGCGTCACTAACAACGCTGTTTGCCCGGCCTCGCGTAAGATATCGCGTACCTCGCGCCCAAGCCGTTCACGTGTTTGTTTATCCAGACTGGAAAATGGTTCATCCAGCAACAGGATTTCAGGATTCGGCGCCAGCGCACGCGCTAAAGCGATGCGCTGTTGTTGCCCGCCAGAGAGTTCATGCGGATAACGGCTGGCATGGCTATGCAGTTCCACCATTTTGAGCAGTTGAGTCACGCGGGCTTGTTGCTCCTCGCGAGGCAGGCGGCGCAGGCCAAAGGCCACGTTTTGTTGGGCAGTCAGATGCGGGAATAACGCGTACTCCTGAAACACCATCCCGACCTTGCGTTTTTCAGGTGGCAGATGAACACCCGCTGCGGCAACACGCTGTTGCGATACATAAATCTCACCACTTTGCAGCCGTTCAAAACCTGCCACTGCACGCAATACCGTCGTTTTCCCGCAGCCAGATGCCCCCAACAAACATGCCAGCTCGCCTTTGCGTACTGACATCGAAAACCCTTTCAGCACCGGCTGCTGACTGTTGCCGTAAGCCACACGCACATCCTGAAGGCGTAACGCAATTTCTGACATAAATATTTCCTTTAACCTGTGCGAGTCATCTGGTGGCGAACCAGCAAAATAACCGGTAGCGTGCCTGCGAGAACAATCATCAACGCAGCGATGGCGCCTTCTTCATAGGTTCCGCGTGCGGCTTCAGCGTAAAGCAGTGTCGCCAGCGTTTCGAAATTCACCGGGCGCAAAAGTAGGGTCGTCGGCAGCTCTTTCATGGCATCGGCGAAGACCAGTAACGCACTGCTGACTAGTGCCGGGCGCAGCAACGGGAAATGAATCCGCGCAAACGTCCCTGCACCATTTTCGCCAAGCAAACGGGAGGCTTGTTCCAGTGAGGGCGGAATGCGGCTCAGGCCGGAATCCAGCGCACCAATGGCAATGGCCTGAAAACGCATGGCGCAGCAGATAACCAGCAAGACCCCGGCAGACATCAGCGGCAAGCCACGCACCTCCAGCAAATCTGCCAGCCAGCGGTCTACGGCCATGGCGGGTGTGAGAAAACCAATTGCCAGAATCGTACCCGGCACCGCATAGCCTAATGACGCAAGGCGCATCACGCCACGGCGAAAACCTGGCAGCGCGTTGTCTGCGGCACTGTGGCGTGCACTCCATGCCACCAGCAAACTGACACAAACCACCACCAGTGTGGTTCCCGCCGCCAGTAACAAGGTATTTTGCAATGCCGAAAGCAACGCCGGTGAGAGTGGGTTTTCTTCGCCAAAACGTTTCATGCTCTCCCAGGCCAGAAATATCACGGGCGCGACAAAGCCCAGAATGACCGGCAGAGCGATAACGCTGGCAAGCAGCCAACCACGCCAGCCGCGTATTGCTGTTGGTTGAATCTCACGCAGGCTACGGCTGCTGAACCCCTGCTTTTTACGGCCATAAAATTCCAGCGTCAGGATGCAGAAAATAAACATCAACATCATGCAGGCGATTTGCGCGGCGGCAGCCAAATCAGAACGTGAAATCCAGGTGGTGTAAACCGTGACGGTTAAGGTTTGTACGCCGAGAAATTCCGACGCCCCAATATCATTGAGCGTTTCCAGAAGCGCCAGGCTGATACCCACTGCCAGCGCCGGGCGAGCCATCGGCAACGCGACACGAAAGAAAGTCCCCGCAGCGCTGCAACCCAGTGTACGTGCTGCTTCCAGCAAATGTGCTGGCTGGCTGATAAACATAGCGCGGGTCGTCAGGTAAACGTAAGGATAGAGCACCAGACCCAGCAGAATAATCGCACCAGGCAATGAGCGTAAGTCGGGAAGCCGGAACTGGCGCGGGCTGTCGAAGCCCAGTAAAAATCGGATGAAGGTTTGCAGTGGGCCGATAGGGTGCAGCAGATCGAGCCAGGCGAAGGCCACGATGTAGGTCGGCATGGCCAACGGAAGTAACAGCGCCCAACTGAGAATTTTACGCCCGGGGAAATCCCAGGCGGTCACCGCCCAGGCGCTGCCAACACCAATCACACCGACTATCACGGCCACGCCTGCCAGCAGCAAAACGGTATTTTTTAGCACCGAAGGCAGGACAAATGTGACCAGATTATCCCAGTGCGAAAAATCAGCCTGCGTCGCCTGCCAGATAAGCGCAACGACAGGCATTAGCACGCCTAATGCGACACACAACGCAGCAAGATGGAGCGGTGTTAATAATGACTGCGGCCCGGAAACCAGGCCGCGCAACGTCGGAAGACGAAGTGATTTATTGATCGAATCCAACTTTATCTACCAACAGGCTCGCTTGTTTACGGTATTTAACAATTTCAGTTAACGGAACTTTATCGACGTCAATTTCACCGATAGTCGCACTAATTACCGGATCAAGCTGGACGCCTTTCAGTACCGGATATTCAAAGTTGGCTTGGGCGTAAAGCTGCTGGGCGGGTGCGGAGACCAGGTATTCCATCAATTTCACGGCTTCAGCTTTGTTCGGTGCAAAGCGGGCAACCGCAGCACCGCTGATGTTGACGTGGGTGCCGCCTTGTTCGAAGGTTGGTTTCACGACTTTAATCGCATCGCCCCATTTACGCGCATCGCTGCCTTCTTTGGCGTTTTTCATATGGCCAATGTAGTAGGAGTTCGCCAGGCCGATATCGCAAATGCCGCCGAGGATGTCACGGGCAACATCGCGGTCGCCACCGGTGGCTTTACGTGCCAGGTTCGCTTTCACGCCACGCAACCATTCTTCGGTTTTCGCTTCACCGTGGTGAGCAATCATCGCCGCGATCAGCGCGGTGTTATACGGATGTTGTCCGGAACGAATACACACTTTGCCTTTGTATTCCGGGCTGGAAAGTTGTTCGTAATGCCAGTTATCAATCGGCAGGGATTTGTCTGCATAGAGTACGCGTGCGCGCATTGATAGCGCGAACCACTGGTTATCTTCACCACGCAGGTTGGCCGGGATCGCGGTTTTGAGCATCGCAGAATCCACAGGCTGTGTCACACCTGCTTCAACTAAATCAATGAGATTACCTGCATCGACGGTCATCAGCAGGTCGGCAGGTGAATTTTTACCTTCCGCTTTGACGCGCTCAAGCATGCCGTCTTTGATATACACCGTGTTGACTTTCACGCCGCTGGATTGTGTCCAGCTATCCAGCAATGGCTGAATCAGACCCGGTTCGCGGGTGGTGTAGAGAGTCAGTGAGTCTTGTGCAAAAACCGGCAGACTAACGGAGAAAACCAGTGCGGATGCAAGCGTGATACGGCGCAGTCCAGTGCGAGGCAGAACAAACTCATTCATCGTTGTGTATCCCTGAGTGATTTGAACTAATGGGGTTCAGTGCGCAGAGGCATCCCTGCGAGCTGGCGCAAGATAAATGATAATCACTATTGTTTGCAATCGCGAGCGAGGGTGGAATATCGACATTTACACAACTTTAACTGGAAGGGTTAGATGTGTCACACAGGCAGATGTGGCAGGGCTTGCAGGAGAGGGGGGCGATTCTCAAAGTAATAAGTCACAAAAGCAAAAAGCCTGCTTAGTTTCCTAAGCAGGCTTCTTAAATTTGGCTCCTCTGACTGGACTCGAACCAGTGACATACGGATTAACAGTCCGCCGTTCTACCGACTGAACTACAGAGGAATCGTTTGAACGAGGCAAATAGTAACGTCACGTTCAAAAAGAGTCAATAACAAAAATAACACCTTGATTCAGATGATTAAATTAAGCTCAACTTGTTGAATTAATGCACCGTGTTTCCGTGAGATGTCGGGCTGTTTTCACTCTCACGCAAGCGTAACAATGGATTTTGGCAATAAAACTGGCAAAACCGTTGATAAAGTGAGGGGAAACGAGGAGCGAAAAGCTCGGGTGCACTGAAGAAATACTCTGAAAGCACCGCAAAACATTCTGCCGGTTCCGAAGCGGCATAGGCATCAATGCTGGCGGCGTTTTCACCGACCATGTCGATTTCATCCTGAATGTTGCTCATTGCCGCATGGAGGTCATGTTCCCAGCCTGCGACATCGCGCAGGGCAATCAGTGGAATTCCACTGGCACGGTCGCCGTTGCGCATATCCAGTTTATGGGCCACTTCATGGACCACCAGATTAAAACCAGAGGCATCAAAAGAGTCCTGCACATCCAGCCAGTTAAGGACTATAGGGCCTTGCTGCCAACTTTGCCCGGACTGTACGACGCGCTGATGATGCACCAGGCCAATATCATCTTGCCACTCGTCGTCTACAACAAACGGGGCAGGGTAGATAAGCACCTCATGAAAACCATCAAGCCATTCAATGCCCAACTCCAGAATAGGCAAACAGAACAGTAATGCAATACGCGCACTTTTTAGCTCATCAAGTTCAAAACCTTGCAAAGGTACCAGGCGTTTTTGCTGTAAAAAACGATCCGCAAGACGGGTCAACTTTTCTTGCTCAGCTGGCGTGAGTGTCGCCAGAACAGGAATAGATAAAGCCTGCTCCCACGGCAGTGCTGCGACAGCAGATGAATCACTTGCTTTCCAGGGCCACTTAATCATGTTACTCGCTCGCAAAGTCATCTCTTGAACGGAAAACTACTATACCGTGACTGTAATACCAGACCAGCGATCTGAACAGCGCTGGCGAGAAGACGAGTATGTGTATTCTCTGTGACATTATTCAAACATTTACCCGTTCACCATTCAACGACGAGTGTCACAGCTTGTGCGGTGAGGTAGAAATTATTTCATATATCAATAATTTCAGTAGAAGCGTAGCTAATTGAAATGAGTGCGAGGCGGGGGAATTAAAAGAGCAAGGCCCGCTTGCGCGAGCCTTGAGGTAAAGCAATAACGGGTTAGATCAGATTAGAACTGGTAAACCATGCCTACACCCACAACGTCATCGGTAGAGATGCCTGTTGCAGCGTAGAAATCGTCATCGCCATCCAGCAGGTTGATTTTGTAATCAACGTAGGTGGAGAAGTTTTTGTTGAAGTAGTAGTTCGCGCCAACAGAAACGTATTTAACCAGGTCTTTGTCGTTCCAGTCGCTGTTTGGTGCGTAGTCTTGTGCCAGGTCTTTACCTTTAGATTGCAGGTAAGATATTTCTGGACGCAGACCGAAGTCGAACTGATATTGTGCAGTGACTTCAAAGTTTTGAGTTTTGTTGGCGATAAACCCATCAACATCACCAAACGGCGTCATGTTGCGGGTTTCCGAATACATGGTGGCCAGATAGATATTGTTGGCGTCGTATTTCAGGCCAACAGTCCAGACATCTGCATCTTCACCGCCAGCAGTTGAGCCGGTTTGCTGTTCGTTGGTACGGTCAGATGAGGCGTATGCTGCACCTGCGCTGAAGCCCATGCCGAAATCATATGTGGTGGACAAGCCCCAGCCATCACCATTTTGTGAATTGATGTCATTGTGACCGTTGTTAGTGCCTTCCTGATCAAAGGCTCCGTTAGATCCTTCATTCGCGCCCTGATATTGCAGAGCAAAGTTCAGGCCTTCAACCTGACCGAAGAAATCGGTGTTGCGGTAAGTCGCCATGCCATTGCCACGGCCAGTCATGAAGTTATCGCTATAGGTGTAAGAGTCGCCACCGAACACTGGCAGCATATCGGTCCAGGCTTCAATGTCGTAAACTACGCCGTAGTTACGGCCATAATCGAATGAACCGTAGTCACCAAATTTCAGGCCAGCGAAGCCCAGACGAGTCCATGATTGGCTATCGCCTTCAGTGCTGTCTGCCTGAATGTTATATTCCCACTGACCATAACCTGTCAGTTCGGAAGTAATCTGAGTTTCACCTTTAAAGCCCAGGCGAATATAAGTGTCATCGCCATCCTGACCTGAATCATCAGAGAACACATGACGAGCATCAACTTTGCCGTACAGGTCCAGTTTATTACCGTCTTTATTATAAACTTCCGCAGCGTGCGCAGAACCCATTGCCAAT